>JAGHSC010000230.1 GCA_018066065.1 Candidatus Cryptobacteroides faecihippi | reverse complement strand
TTCTACAAGGATCTGATCATCACGCAGCTCGTCAAGTCGATGGGATGCAGGGTGGTTGCCCACTTCCATAACAAGGGCGTCTCCACCAGGCAGGACAGATGGCTGGATGACAAGCTTTATCGGCAGGCCTACAGAAACCAGAAGAACATACTTCTCTCCGAGAATCTGTACCAGGATGTCAAGAAATATGTTGCCAGGGAGGATGTGTACATCGTGCCGAACGGCATCCCTTCAGATGGAAATGCATTGGCTCTGAAGCCTGTTTCAGGACCGCTTAGAGTCCTTTTCCTTTCCAATATGATGGAGGCCAAAGGTGTTTGGACTTTGCTGGATTCACTTCGTATCCTGAAAGAACGTGAGGTCGAGTTTCGATGTGACTTCGTGGGGGCATGGAAGGATGTTTCGGAAGAACGGTTCAATGACTATTTGAGTGCCAATGGCCTTTCCGGCAATGTCAGAGCATTGGGAGGAAAGTTCGGAGAAGAAAAGAAACAGTTTCTAAGGGAAACGGAAGTGCTTGCGTTTCCTTCGAAGAATGAGGCTTTCGGTCTCGTCCTCCTCGAGGCCATGCAACAGTCATGCGCCTGCATAGGCACGGACGAAGGAGGCATCCCGGACATCATCGATGATGGCGAGACCGGCTTCATCGTGCCGAAAGCCGATCCGGTGGCACTTGCCGATGCCCTTCAGAAGCTCGCCGAAGACAGGAACCTCTGTGCCGGGATGGGCCGCAAGGGCCGGGAGAAGTTCAAGGAAAGATTCACTCTGGAAGTCTTTGAACGCAACATCGTCGGCTGCCTGAAATCCATCGCAGACGAAGAAAGATGACAAAGATTTACAATCGCTTCCGCCAGTTCGGCGGGTTGAGGCTCATCCTTGAATATGCAAGGATGGGAGTCCTCCCGCTCATCTTCAAGAGCCTCCTCAAGGGAGAATCTCCGAAGGCAGCATATTCCCAGGTGGTGAAGGCAGTGGATCCTTTCCTGGTGGCAAGGTATCTTGTCCCGAAGAGCGCGTGTGAAAGCGATGGGCTGGCCGCCTCGGCCGAGGCAACGTCCGCGCCGCGGGAACGCATCAAGCACATCTGGTTCTGCTGGCTGCAGGGCATGGACGCCGCACCGGAGCTTGTCAAGGCCTGTCTCCGCTCACTCGAAAGATGGCTTCCCGACTACGAAATCACCATCATCACCGCTGAGAACTACAGGGATTATGTACAGCTGCCTGACTACGTCGAGCGCAAGTACCGCAAAGGACACATCCCTCATGCAAACTTTTCCGACCTGATCCGCCTGGACCTGCTTGTCCGCCATGGAGGCGTCTGGATCGACTCCACCGTCTTATGCACAGGATGGAGAAGCGGCTCGCCGCTGCACACCAAGGTCAAGACCTTCCTTGAAAGCGAGCTTTTCCTCTTCCGCTACGCCCAGACCTCGATCTCGAACTGGTTCATCGTCTCCTGGCCCGGAAATGAACTCCTCGCACGCCTCCGCGACAGCCTCTATGCCTACTGGAAGGACAAGGGCTGCACACTGAACTACTACATTTTCCACTCGTTCTTCGCCCATCTTGCCCAGGACTATCCTGAACTGCTGGAGCGCATGCCGAAGGGCCGCGCGAGGTTCTGCCTCCAGCTCAGGGACAAGCTTGGCGACAGCTTCGACCCGCTGTGGTGGTCCCAGCTCACGGAGCAGGTGCCTTTCCACAAGCTCAACTACCGTACCGCGGACGGCATAGCCCCGGGAGGGAAGACTTATTTCGACCACATCTGCAGGATGCAGTAAGGTTTTTCGTATCTTTGCCTTATGCTGAAGCTTAGCACTGCGAAAATAGTAGGGTCGATGTCCGAACTTGCCTCCATTCCCGAAGGCAAGACGCTCATCAACACCATCAACGCCCACTCCTACAACGTGGCGCAGACCGATGACCTGTTCGCAGAAGCCCTTCTCAAGGGCGACTACCTCATCCCGGACGGAGCCAGCATCGTGGGCGCATGCCGATTCCTCAAGGCCGCCAGCCGCCCGAGCGAGCGCATCGCAGGCTGGGACCTCTTCCACATGGAAATGGAACGTCTCGCATCGCGCGGAGGCAAGGTCATGTTCATGGGCTCCTCCGAAGCCGTCCTCGCGAAGATCAGGGAACGCCTCGCAAGTGAATATCCAAACCTCGAGCCTGTCACCTATTCTCCACCCTACAAGCCCGAGTTCAGCGAAGAGGACAATGCCGCCATCATCGCGGCCATCAATGCTGCCGACCCTGACCTGCTGTGGATCGGAATGACGGCACCCAAGCAGGAAAAATGGGCCTATTCACACTGGAAGGAGCTTGACATAAACTGCCACTGCGGCACCGTGGGAGCTGTCTTCGACTTCTACGCCGGGACCGTGAAGCGCGCACCGCTCTGGTGGCAGGAACACTCCCTGGAGTGGCTCTACAGGCTGATCAGGGAACCTGGACGCATGTGGAAGCGCTATCTTGTCGGCAACACGAAGTTTATCTGGAACATCTTGAAGGAATCCTTATGAACACAACGACATTCAGGAATCAGGAAATACTGGTCTACCGCATCCCGGCCGCCATCCTCGACCTTGTGCTGATGATCGCCATCTACAAGGTCATGATGCTTGCCGTGCCGGATCTGATTGCCCATGACCGCGTCATCGCCGCAAGGAGGTCCCTCTACTTCCTCATCGTCGGCCATCTTGTGTCATGCTTCCTGGTCTCGCCAAGGTTCTACCTGCGCAAGGTCGGCCCCCGGGCCATCTTCAACAGCGCCTTCCTTCACTGCCTGATCGCTCTCGGCATCTTTGCCGCTTCAGTCGAGTTCCTGTTCCACGCCTTTGCGGGCAAGTTCTACCTTCTCTGGGGAATCGTCGCCACGCTTGCGGTGTTCATCGTCCATCTCCTCTACATGAGGATCGTCGCGATGGCCAGGAAGCGTGGACGCAACAAGATCCACACGGTCATCATCGGCTCCAATTCCAATGCCCTCAAGCTTCAGAATTCGATTGCGCATGATCCATCCTTCTACAGCTACAAGTTCCTCGGTTTCGTCGCGGATCCGGATTCCGACATCCCTGTGGGGGCGGAAAGGCTTTGCAATCTGGATGATGCGGAGCAGTACCTGTCCTCCAACAAGGTCCATGAAGTCTACTGTGCCATCGATCCGGCAACGGATCCGGCAAGGGTCTCCAGCCTCATCCGATGCTGCGAGAACAACTTCATCGACTTCTTCTTTGTCCCGGCGATGGAAGGCTACCCTGAAAGGACGCTCTCCTGCTCGGAGCATGGAGGAGTCAATGTGTTCAGTCTGAGGCAGGAACCTCTTGAGAATCCGGTCAATTCCGCAATCAAGAGAGCCTTCGACATCCTGGCCAGCGGACTTGTCCTGATCACAGTCTATCCTTTCATCTGGCTCTTTGTGGCTGTCGGAACCAAACTGTCATCCCCAGGTCCGATCTTGTTCAGGCAAAAGAGGACAGGCTACAAGGGACGCCCTTTCATGATGCTCAAGTTCCGCTCCATGAAGGTGAATGACGAGGCCAATGTGCTGCAGGCGACAAAGGATGACCCTCGCAAGACCAAGTTCGGAAACTTCCTCAGGAAGACTTCGATAGATGAGATCCCTCAGTTGATCAATGTGTTCAGGGGAGACATGTCCCTTGTCGGCCCAAGGCCTCACATGGAGGCACACACCCAGCAGTACTCCGCACAGGTGGATGAGTACCTTGTCCGCCACATGGTCAAGCCGGGACTGACAGGCTGGGCTCAGGTCAACGGCTGCCGCGGCGAGACTCAGACTGTCCAGCAGATGGCGGACAGGGTGAAGCATGACATCTGGTACGTCGAGCACTGGTCATTCTCACTGGACCTGAGGATTATATTCATGACTGTCGCACAGATTCTCGGTGGCGACAAACAGGCTTATTGACAATCACTTAGATGAATGATTTCGTAGCATCCATACTCCTTCTCGGAGCATTGAACGGTGGAGGCTCCCTTCCATTCTGGGCAGTCTCCAACAATTTCGGTGTCATGCCGCAGGGCAGCGGAGGCCTTGCTTTGGTACAGGCTTATTCGCTTCCGACTTCCGACAAGGCTTTCACCTGGGAGTGGGGAACCTCACTCGGCGCCAATGTCGGTGCTGGGACCAGCACCCTGCTCGTCGACGAGCTTTATGCAGGAGTCTCATGGAAGAACCTGGGACTTGACCTTGGAATGAAGCACTTCGACAGGGACTACCTTGCAAGCGGTTCAAGCCTGGGACATGACAATACCCTTGGCTCCCTTTCTTCCACCGGCGGCCATCTCATCTGGACCGGCAATGCCCGCACGATGCCTGGCTACACCCTTACTCTCAGCCCTTTGGCTGTCCCATTCACCGGCAGACATGTCTGGATCAGAGGCTCGTTCGGCGACTACCAGACCATGGGGAACCGCTTCATCGATGCGGCGCTCATCCATTCCACCAAGGCGTTCTTCACCTTCAACATAACCCCAAGACTGGACTTCGAGGTTGGTCTCGACCATTATGCCATCTGGGGAGGGCGCGGTGAGAATGTCAAGGCGCGTGTCACGCTTGGCAACTACTACAGGATGGTCATCGGCAAGAATGCAGGAGCCGACGGCACCGGCTGCGACAGGGCAAACGTCATCGGCGACCAGGGTGGAGCCGAGATGCTGAAGCTCAGCTACAGAGGTGACGGCTACCGCATCGCCTTCCAGCACGAGATCCCTTACAACGACGGCTCCGGAATGATGATGAAGAACTTCCCTGATGGAGTCAACACTCTCTGCTTCAGCTTTGATGACAAGGACAAGTGGGTCACGGACATCCTTTATGAATATTCGTACACGATGTATCAGTCTGGATCTCTGAACACAGAGATGTATGACGAGCACATCTATGGCCCTGTCCCTCCGGAGGCTGACACCCAGGGCGGGGACGACTATTTCAACAACATCGAGGTCCTCGACGGCTGGATCCACATGGACAGGGTAATAGGTTACCCGCTCTTCTTCCCCAAGGACCGCAATGCCGACGGGCTTGTCCTGGGAGTCAAGAACAACAGGCTAAAGGCCCATCATTTCGGACTCACCGGCAAGCTTTTCCGCAAGGCACCGTACAAGCTCATGCTGACCTACTCCATGAGCCACGGCATCTACCAGAAGCAATTTACCGGCGAACAGCAGTGGCAGCATCCTTGGAAGAGCGTCAAGGAAACAGGCCTCCCTCAGTTCTCCGCAGCCTTCGTCGGAGAAATCCCGGTTGTGAAGGGCTTGGCGTTCACCTACGGCCTCTATGCCAACAAGGGCAAGGTCCTGGACGACCAGTTCGGCGCCACGGCCGGCCTGCGATGGACTATTTGCTCTCCTCGAGAGTAACCTTCCTGATGCGGACGTCCTTGAGAGGAAGATCCCTTGCATTGGTAGCCACCTTGGCAATCATGTCGATGACCTCGAAGCCGGCGATGGTCTCACCGAAGACGGTGTACTCGCCATCGAGCTGTGCGCATGCCTGCTCGTCCTGAACGATGTAGAACTGTGAGCCGGAAGACTCCTTCTTAGGGTTGGCGACATCACCCCTTCTCGCAGCTGCAATTGCACCCTTCTTGTGCCTGTACTCAGGAATGAACTCGGCAGGGATAGTGTAGCCTGGGCCACCCTGACCGTACTTTGCAACTGAAGCGGCAGAAGTGTCACGGGTGTAAGGATCTCCACCCTGGATCATGAATCCGTTGATGACCCTGTGGAAGAGAAGGCTGTCATAGTAGCCGGTGAGGGCGAGGTTCTGGAAGTTGTCCCTATGCTTCGGAGTCTTGCTGTAGAGCTTGACCTTGATGGTACCGAGATTTGTGACGATGTTGAAGACAGGCTCCTCAGGGAGAGTCGTCATCGTCTCCATGGCTGCCTCCTCCTTCTGTGCCTTCTGCACTGCTGCGATCGAGTCGAGGCGAGCCTGCTCTGCAGCAGCTTCAGCCTCAGCCTTCTTTGCTGCATTGTTGCAGCTTGCTGCCATTGCCGCTACTGAAAGTGCAATGGCACCGATGATGAATCTTTTCATGATCAATTATCTGTTTT
>JAGHSC010000115.1 GCA_018066065.1 Candidatus Cryptobacteroides faecihippi | reverse complement strand
CTGGTGGGGAGTTGCTCCGCGCATTATCAACACCTTCGTCGAGCAGGCCAAGCTTGATGGCAAGAAAGTCATCCCATTCGCAACCTCCGGCGGAAGCACCGTCGAAAGGTCCGTCAAGGAGCTGAAGGCATCCTACCCAGAAATCGACTGGCGGGAAGGCATCCTCAAATAGTTAATTGTCAGCAACATGAAGAAGATTATCTTGATTCGAGGCGCAAGCCGCTAGAGGAGACGGTCTCTTTCCTCTAACAGTTTCAAGGGTCGGAGCTTCCTCCGGCCCTTCGCTTTTTCCCGAGTGTTGTTCGATGGTCGCCCGGGTGGGTGTCCAGCCCTGCGGGGTGTGCACTCTGCTTGGCAGCTGTGCTTGTGTCTTCTTTCTGAATGAGGCCCTCAGAGGGATTGTGGGCCGGCGGGGTGTGCACTCCGCCCGACCACGTCGCGAAGCGCCTACTCACTGCGGCCACTGCGGTGGCTCGCTAACTCGGCGCGCTGCGCCTCAGACACACGCTCGCTTTTCACCGCATTGGCTCTTGTTCGCTACGGCGTCGCTCCTATGCGGGCTGCGTGTACACCCCTCCGGCCCTACCGGTGCGCGGCTTTTCCCCTGATCGCCGCTTGAAACGGTCCTCCGAAGAGGCCTTGTCCAGGATTCGCCCATTTTCCTGCTCGCGCCCGCCTCGGCGGACGGCATTCCCCTCCGATTCCGCTTTTCCCGAGTGCGACGGACGGAATAACAGTTCCATTCTGCTTGAAAGGCCCTCCGAGCGGGCATTTGTCCAGGAATCACCCTATTATCTGCGCGCCGAGGCAACAAAACGCAGCTTTACCCTCGATTGCCGCTCATCACGCACGCGACGGACGGAAAGATGGGTCCATCCTGCGCCCAAGGCTGCCTCGGAGGGAGGAAGTGAGGGAAGTCTCTCACTGAGAGGCCTGTCCACCCCCCGGACAGGGGCAGGAGCCTGCCGGAGACAAGTTCTCGCGCAGCGAAGGACCAGCTACTTCGAGCGAGTCAGATCCAGGAGACCATTGATCACCGTCAGCGGATGAGCCGGATTGCCAGGAATGAACAGATCCACATGGTGACTCTCCAGGAACGAACGATCCAAGTCCGGCGAATCAGCAAACATACCACCACTGATCGCATCCGTACCATCCAGGATCACCAACCGAGGCTCCGGACAAGCCTCATAAGTCAACTCCAGCGCCCTCGCCATGTTAGCCGAAATCGGCCCCGTCACAAGGACACCATCAGCATGCCTCGGCGACGCAGCGAACTCGATACCGAAACGCCCCATGTCGAACTGCACATTGCCGGTCGCATTCAACTCAGCCTCACAGCTCCCATCACCACCGGCAGAAACCTGCCTCAGCTTCAACGAACCACGGAAAATCTTGCGAACCTCCGGACGAATCGCATCACGATCCACCTCGATCGGCTTATCCTCACCCTCACGCACAATCAACCTCTCACGCACATTCGTCGCAAGATGAGTATCATCCGTGAAATGAACCTTCTTCGGGAAACACCTCTCGCACTCACCGCAGAAAAGACACTTCCCAAGATCGATCGAAACAGGAGAAATCCCGATCGCACCCGAAGGACAAACACCAGCAAACGCCTCCTCATCAACCTTTTCCGTCGAAATCACAGGACGACCACGAAAGACCCTCGGCGCCTTCGCATTACGAATGTCAGGAATGAACTGCTTACCCTGATGAAGAAATATATTCAGACTCTTGAACATGTCGAAACTCAATTAAAGATCGTGTCCACAGTAGGACAGGTTAAAGCTTTTGTTACAGATAGGGAAGTCGGAAATCTCATTGCCACGCACAGCAAGCGCAAGCGCCATCCAATTGTGGAAAGACGGATCCTTGACCTTGTACGCAACAAGCTCACCATCAGCACCAGTCACAGCACAATGACAGATCTCCCCGCGCCAGCCCTCCGTCAGAGCAATCGCGAACGAACCAGAAGCAGGACATCCCGCAGAAGGAATATTCACACACTCAGACGCACCGAAAGAAGGCATCTGGGCAAGCAAGGCACGCACAATGGCAAGCGACTGCTTGACCTCATCGATGCGAAGCTCCGTGCGCGCAAGCACATCACCTGACTCCTTCACGACAGGCTGCACCCCAAGCGAAGCATAGACCCCGTAAGGATGCGAAGCACGCGTGTCACGGCACACACCGGCACACTTGGCAGCCATGCCCACAGCACCGATCGACTCAGCCTGCTCGGTGCTCACGATGCCCGTACGGTCAAGACGCGAAAGCACGGAAGGGAAGTGCTGGATCTTGTCACTCATCTCGAGGAAATCACGCTCGTAGGCAGACAAGTCGCTGAGCAGCTGCTGGCGGAGCTCCTCGGTGAAAGCGTATGGAGCATAGGCAGGACGCACATTGCCCTTGCCAAGACGGTTGCCGCACCACCTCTGCGAGAAATTCACGATCGGAGTGCGGAGACGACCGAAGACAGCCGCACCAAGCTGGTAGGCAACATCGCCGCAGATGGCACCAAGGTCACCCGTATGGTTCGCCATGCGCTCAAGTTCCGCTGCAAGTGTCCTGGCCCAAAGCACCTCTTTTCCAGGCTTGAAGCCACAGAGACTCTCCCAGACGGAAGCAAAGGCCGTCGAATGGCTCACGGACGTGTCACCGGCTATTCCTTCAGCCAGGAGCACACGCTCGATCAGACGCTTCTTCTTCAGCATGAGGCTCTCGACACCCCTGTGCTGCCAGCCAAGCTGGATCTCCAGGTGAAGCACATCCTCACCATTGCAGATGAAGCGGAAATGGCCCGGCTCGATCACACCTGCATGCACAGGACCGACACCGACCTCATGAAGCTCCTCACCCTCCATCTCGAAGAACTTGTACTTCCCGGGCATGAAATCACGCACAGGCTTGTACCAAGGATGGCCCTCGAACTCGAGCCCCCAGTTCTCGTGAATCTCACGCTCGTAGCGCTCCAGAGCAAGGCAGTCCGCAGCCGCGGAAGCAAGCCTCGCACCATTCTCCACATCGCACGCGAAGACAAGGATGTCATGCGCCGCATCATCCGCGATGCACATCATTAGCCTGATCGCCTCCGCACTTGAATATCCAAAATAGCTGACGCAGTGCCTTGCCTTGTCGCTCATGAGCTCAAGGGTGGTTGCGCGGAAGCAGTCGTAGCTCAGGACAGGGATGTCCGCCACCTTGATGCAACTTCCGTTGCTGACATGTAGTATGTTGTTGTTCATGGTGTTACTGAATCATTGCGGAGACCTGTCCGATGAGGTCGAGCAGGAATGCCGGAGGGTTGAAACCAATGTAGGCAGCAAGGACGAAGAGGGCCAGCTGGGTGAAAGACTCCCAGGCCGGGATCCTGATCTTCTCGACAGGCTTCGAAGCCGGAAGGAAGATGATGCGGAACATGCTCCTCGCAAAAGCCCAGAGAAGGACGGTGAGCATGAATGCCGTCAGGATGAACACCACCCAGCTGCCCTGGGCGATCATTGCCTTGAAGACAAGAAGCTCGCTGAAGAACAGGCCTGAAGGCGGAACGGCGGTGATGCTGATGAAGCCGAAGACCAGGACAAGCGCACC
Source organism: Candidatus Cryptobacteroides faecihippi (assembly GCA_018066065.1). Lineage (GTDB taxonomy): Bacteria > Bacteroidota > Bacteroidia > Bacteroidales > UBA932 > Cryptobacteroides > Cryptobacteroides faecihippi. The sequence continues at coordinate 8,272 of JAGHSC010000115.1, read as the reverse complement.
GAACGGATTGAGCTTGAGGTAGTCACCCATGTCATCGATCACCTTGCTGGAGTAGAGTCGCCAGATCTGCGTGATATTGATGAAGAGACCGGACTTGACGAAGGTGGGCATCACCATGTGGAGCATCGCTGCCATGAGGCCGGCCTTGCCGAAGCAGAGACCAAGTGTGACCACAGACATGTGCTCGATACCGGAGTAGGCGAGCATACGCTTGACGTTGCCGATCCTTGCCATGTAGATCGTTGCGATGAAGAGCGTGAGCAGGGCTGAGACAAGCATCACGGTGCGTGCCCAGTCGCCTGTAGGAGTGCCGCTGACGGCAGAGTAGACCCTGAAGATTCCGCAGAATCCAAGGTTCATGAGGGCGCTGGCGAGAAGTGCGCCTGCAGGGGCAGGAGCCTTGTCCTTCGCATCGACACCGGCCGTGAACATCGGGAAAAGACCCAGCTTGGCGGTGTAGCCGGCGAAGATGAAGAGGAATCCGAGCTTGACCCAAATGCTGTTCATGGTTGCCTCATGCGCCATCAAGTCAGAGTAGAAGAGATCGCTGCAGCCATCGTGGAGAAGGGCGAAGCTGATGAACAGGATGCCCACGAACACGAAGCAGATGCTGATCGCGCAGACGAAGACATACTTCAAGGTTGCCTCGAGGGCAAGCTTGCTGCGATGGTGGTAGATGAGCACACCCGCACTGAGGGTCGTGATCACAGTGAATATCCAAGTGACAGCGGCGTGGTTGGCGATGTAGCCCATCGTCATCGCTGCCATGAGCATCACGCTGGCCGCATTGAAGGATGCAGCCTTGGAAGGCGTTGCAAGCGGTTTCGTGAGGTAGATGTGGCTGTGGATCAGCATCGGGATGCTGATGATGCTGAGCGTGAGCGTCAGGATGAGTCCCAGGGCGTCGTAGGTGAAGTAGCCGAGTTCGGTGATGCCCTGATTCATCATTCCGTGAACCGTGATCATCACCTGCGCTCCGAGGAAGAGCAGGGAGAGGATGCAGGAGAGAGCCCTTGAGCGGCTGAGGGCCAGGCCGATGACGATGCAGACGATTGCTGCGAGATAGATTGCTGTGATCATGGCGCCTAGTCTTTAAGTCTGCTGAGGGAATCGATGTCCACGTCGTGGAAAACATCTCCGATCTTGTTTGCGAAGATTCCGAGGATGAACACGGAAGCGAAGATGTCGAGCATCACACCGAGGTTGACCATCGCAGGCATCTCGTTACCGACCGCAAGGGAAAGGATGAAGACACCGTTCTCGATCACGCAGTAGCCCACCACATGGGTGAGGATCTTGCGTCGGGAGACGATGAGGTAGAGACCTGTGAAGATGGCGGAGACTGCTCCGACGAAGAAGAACTTGTCAAGGATGATGTCCTCGATGCTGCCGGAAAGCAGGATGGAGCCCACGACGATGCCTGCGGTTATGAGCAGGGAGACGAAGTGGGGGAGGAAAGGCTCCGTCTCACGGGTGATGCCGTTGTGGCGGATGATCCTCTCGATGCAGTAAGGCACTGCAATCGCCTTGAACACAATCGTTTCCAGAAGGATGACGACAAGGTTGAACACATTGAACTCCTTGAGGTGGAGTGCGGCCACGAGGAAGAGCAGGATGCCTTGGTAGACAAGGATCTTGATGTAGTTCCTCATCCTGTTGGCGATGGCCAGGTAGAACAGGGTGGCAAGGAAGATTATGATGATTGTTTCCAGCATGTCTCGTTAAACAAGTTGTCCGGACATCAGCATCACTCCGAAGACGGCGAGGAGTGCGATGCATGCCAGTGTGAATATGAACTGAGGGTTGTGGTTCATCCTGAACCTTGCGGTGAAGGACTCATTGAGGCCGATGATGACTGCGCAGACGGCCTGAACTGCAAGGAAGACAGGGATGCCGAACCCGACAGGGATGCTTCCAATGAAGAGGTTGGCGATGAGAGCCGCGTACATGGCGAACTTGAGGTAGCCCGTCACGAAGATGAGGCCGAGGTCGATGCCGCTGTTGTCGAGCACCATGACTTCATGGATCATCGTGAGTTCCAGGTGGGTCTTCGGGTCATCGACAGGCATTCGGCTGTTCTCGACCATCGCGAGCACCAGGAAGATGTACATTGCGATTGCGGTCAGTGCCCAGCTCATCGGTCCGACCGGATGGAGGGCGGCGAAGATGCTCTGGAATGAGCTATGCCCGGTCATCAGGGCGAGGGAGCCCATGATCAGGAAGAATGCCGGTTCCGCGAGCATTGAATATGTGGCCTCGCGGGCTGCTCCCATTCCTTCGATGCTTGAGCCAGTGTCGAGTGCGCCTATGATGCAGAATAACTTGCCCAGTGCGAGTGCATAGGCGAAGAAGACGAAGTCGCCGCTGAAGCTGATCAGGCCGGCCTTGCTGCCGAACGGAACGCAGAGGATTGCGACGATCACTGATGCAAGGTAGAATGCGGGTGCGGCCTTGAAGACAGGGCCGGAGACTTCGCTGTAGACGGAGCCCTTGCGGAACAGTCGGATGACGTCCTTGATGGGCTGCATGATGCCGGGACCTTTCCGTCCGGCGCTGATGCTCTTGACACGGCCGATGATGCCGTTGAAGAAGAGCGCTGAGATGAGTATGAGGATCAGACTTGTCATGACGCTAGCGGAAGATGATGCTTAGGATGATTGTGAACACGATGAAGATCACGCCGTAGAGGACGTAGAACTGCATCTTTCCGTTCTGGAGGAAGGTGAACTTGTCCATCAGGCGGTGGTAGGCTCCCAGCGGCTTGTCGATGAGGCCGCTCTCCAGCTTGTCGTAGGATTCGGATTCGAAGTGGCCTGAGACCGGGAAGATCTCGGTCGGGATTTCCTGCTCCTTCTTGTTTCCAAGGAGGAATGAGAAGAGCTGGACATAGGTCTTGACGAATGAGGTTGCGGTGTACTGGATGCGTGGTGTGCCTTCGGTGTAGCCGCATCCCCAGGTTGGGCCTTCGGCGATGCTGCGCCTGGTGTTGCGCCTGTTCCTTGCGACATAGATGATTCCTGCGAGCAGCAGGAATATGAGGCTTGCGAAGCCGACTGCTCCAAGGTCAGCCTTGGCAGCCAGCGTGGCGCCTGTTGCATAAGGGAAGCACTCGAGTGCGCTTCCTGCAAGCTTTGCGTAGAATCCTGGGAACAGTCCGATGGAGAGCATGATCAGTGCTTCGATGGCCAGCGGTACGATGCGGCGTGGTTCCATCTCATGTGCTTCGATTTCGGTCCTTGGGCTGCCGAGGAAGATGATTCCGAATGCCTTGGTGAAGCAGAGGATGGCGAGTCCGCCGATCATCACGAGTGCGAGGATCGAGAAGATTGCGCCGGTCGTTACTCCCGGCTCGGCTCCCTGCATCCATCCGAAGAGGCCGCTGTAGATTAGGAATTCGGAGATGAATCCGTTCATCGGTGGGAGGCCGCAGATTGCGATCGATGAGATGAGGAAGAGGGCTGCTGTCCATGGCATCGTCTTGGCGAGGCCGCCGAGGCTTTCGATGTCGAGTGTGTGGGTGCCGTGGTAGACGTTGCCTGAGCAGAAGAAGAGGACGGACTTGAAGAGGGCGTGGTTGAGTGTGTGCAGGAGTGCTCCTGCGAAGCCGAGGGTCGCGAGGACGGTGTTGCCGTTGCCGGCGCCGATGCAGCCGAGGCCGATGCCCATGCCGATGATACCTATATTCTCTATGCTGTGGTAGGCGAGGAGTTTCTTGAGGTTGTGCTGGATGATGGCCATCATCACTCCGTAGAGGCCGGAAATGGCTGAGACGGTGAGGATTATGGCGCCTGCTGCAACGAAGTCAATGCTGAATAGTGTGATCATCCTCAGAATTCCGAATATTCCGATCTTGATGATGACTCCTGACATGACGCCTGAGATGTGGGCTGGGGCTGCCGGGTGGGCGTAGGGGAGCCAGGTGTGGAATGGTACGAAGCCTGCCTTGACGCCGAAGCCTGCGAAGAGGAGGAGGAAGGCTGTCATTCCGTTGTTTTCGATGCAGTAGCGTGGGATGGCGCTGAATGAGTAGGTTCCGGTCTTTGCTGCAATCATCACGAAGCCTGCGGTGAGGAGGACGACTGAGATGTGGGACTGGATGAAGAAGTTGATGCCGGCCTTGATTGTTTCCGGCTTCTCGCTCTCGTAGATGACGAGGAAGAAGGAGCTGAGCGCCATGATTTCCCAGCAGACGAGGAAGGTGATCGAGTTCTCTACCACGCAGAGGAGCATCATGGAGATGTATGCGATGGCATAGTTGATCCAGTGGAGTGTGTTCCTGAGGGGTCTTCCGGTGTAGTGTTTCATGTAGCCTGTGCCGTAGATCGCTCCGCATGCGAAGACGATTGTGAAGATGGCCATGAACCACAGGGAGAGTCCTGAAATCGGTTGGAAATTCATGGATGATAGAATGTCTTTCATCATAAGGTAATAAATGCGGGCGCAAAGGTAGTAATTTTAGGGCAATTGTCACTTTGTGCGTTGCATTTTTCCCTCGCTCCCTGCCAAGTTAGTTGCGGATTCGGAGTAAAATTCGGAAATTGCAGTCCCGATTGAAAAAGAGATTGAAAAAAGAGATTGAAGGCATGGCAAACAAGTACATGAGCATGGCCATCGAAGAAGCGATGGAAGGAATAACCAAACAGCATGGCGGACCGTTCGGAACTGTCATCGTGAAGGATGGGGAAGTGGTCGGCAAGGGCCACAACATGGTCCTCAGGAACAATGACCCGACCTGCCATGGAGAGGTGTCTGCCATCAGGGACGCATGCGCCAGGCTGGGCACGTACGACCTAAGCGGATGCGAACTCTACACAACTGGCGAACCTTGCCAGATGTGCCTCTGCGCCTGCCTCTGGGCGAATATTCAAAAAGTCTACTATGGGTGCACCATTGCGGACAACGGAAGGATTGGGTTCAGGGATGACAAGTTCGACCAGTTGTTCTCCGGGAGGGAAAAGCTTGTCGACTTCCTGACGGAGGTCGACAGGGACAAGTGCATCGAGCTGTTCGACAGGTACAGCGAAATGCAGCATAAGATCTACTAGATTTCTCCGCTTTAGAAGATCACGCCTCTGACCGGTCTGGCGAAGGTCACTTCCATTGGATTGACGTTGGTCGCGCTCGTGATGAAACTGTTGCCCTTGTACCAGAACTGAAGTCTGTAGCACATTCCGGATTCCGGAGCCTCATCGCAAGTGTTTGCCGAGTACTTGAGAGTGTCTTCCTCCTTGTCCCATCCTGGACCTGGATAGTAGAGGTAGCCCTTGGAAGCCAATGTGTAGCCACCTGGCGATCCATTCTCGAATCCATCCTTCTGGCTGATAACCTTGTCGCTGAACTGCTTGCTGTCCGGAATGAAGACAAACCTGTCCTGCTGGTCGTACCGAGGCTGGCTTTTCGTTCCGATCCAGATGCCATAGCTGCCCGCATAGACATGGCCATCATCCGCAGGCACTCCAGCGGAAGCCATTTTCGACCTCGCATTATCGGAAAGATGGTAAGTCCTGTCGTTGACGCTTTCCACCGGATAGTAATAGTAACCGATGCAGTACCTGCCCTCAGACATGATTCGCTGATAGATTCGGTCAGCCTCCGCCTTGGTAGGCATGGTGAACGGAGTGATACCCTTGACAGCAACCTTATGGGCCACATCCTGCTTCGCAGTGCTTTTATAGTAATTCTTAGCACCCTTGTCGACCTTGCTGTCATTGACCATCTCGCTGTGGAAAGCCTCGGTAGGGTCAACGGAACCAAACACGAAATACTCACCGAAATCAAGGCTCTGCCTGCTCATGCCGGCATACTGCCCCTGATGCTCGTAGCGCACGTAGGACCACTGGCCATCAACCTTCTCGGCATAGACAAAACCAGGCGCGAAAGTCACACCCAGCTGACCATCAGTGATGGCAGGAATCTCAGTCACATTGTCCTGCCTGAAATTGACACTCAGCGGAATGACACTGCCAGGAGTCAAGGCCTCATCAGGAATGACATAGGTCCTCTTCGGCTTGTAGACATGCGAATTCGTGAATAGGCAAACTTCCAGCGGCTTGTCATCAAGCGTCGTTGATGCCACTGCGAAGTAAGCTGTGACAAGCCTTCCATTGACGCCATCATTGTTGGTGTAAGGCTTGCTCAGGATCTTTTTCTGGCCGGAATTGTCTGAAAGAGGGTTGAAGCCCTCGTCCAGGTTGACTCTGAGATAAGGATTTGACTCAGAGTCTGCATTTTCGTCCGTAGGCCAGTAATTGTTGCCGACGGCTCTCTCGGAAGAGTTTGGATGCATGCGGAAGTACCTGTAGAACAGTTTGGAGTGGTCTGCTGTGGAGATTGAGAGAGCCTGGATTGTCTCTCCATTCCTTTCACCTTCGAAATAAGCGTCCGGAATAAAAGCCTGAAGCCTGATGATGGTGTTGACAGAGTGGAGTGTAATCGGGTCGGGAGAGTTGGTCGCTGAATCGAACTTGGTGCTTGTAAGCTGGACAACGCCGACCTTGTCTTCATCAAACTCGGAACCGCTGTCAAGCTTGCTGTCCCTCACTATGTTGGTGTAGGCATCCACAACCATGAATTCATGCTCGCTGAGCTTGTCCAGACTGCCGTCCTGACTGTCGAAATACAATCTGTTGTCCTTGACAGTTCCTCCATGATGGATTGGAGAATAAGGGAAATCGAATCTTGCGATAGGAAAGGAAAGCGAAGCCTTGTCGTTCTCATCTCCGAGGACAAAATCACCATGGACGAGGACAAATCGTTCTCCCTGCCTGAGCGGATCATTCTTGGGAAAACTGGCCTGGTTGCAGTCGAAAAGGATCTTGGCAGTTTCCCCATCCTTCCTGGCAACAAGCGTGAACCAATGAGTCGGAGCCGACTTCAGATCCCTGGGCCAACGGATTGCAACCACTTCATCTCCTTCCTTCCATTTGATCTTGAAGGTGTCGTCTCCGTCCTTCTTGACCGGATCGTTGATGTTGTCCTCATAAAGGACCTTGGTCTTGACATCATCGGCATTGAATGAGATGTGGTAGCTTATCATCTCATCATCGCCGCCGGTAACGGATTCTTCCACTGATGGGGCCTTCTCGCAGGATGCGGTCAGAACAATCAGAGCTACAGGAAAAATTCTTTTCAGAAAATTCTTCATGGTGACGATTTTAGTCAAGACTGTCATAATCACCTCCGTGGTAGACCGACCTTTCGGCAGGAGCCACCTCAGTGGGGGATACTGTGTATTCCAAACTCTCACAAAGCACACCTGCAAGGCCTACGCGAACGACCTTTACGGTCGGGCTGATGTAGGTTTCAGCAAAGCATAAATCCTTCTTTGTCATAATCTGTAAGTTTTGACCTATTGACCATACCGAATATACACACTTATTTTGAAATACAAGCGGACATATCGTATTAATTTCAATATTTCAAATCAAAAGTGGTCAAAAACCGCCATTGGAGGTCAAATTGCCGAACCTGCGCCTGATTATGTCTTACTTTTCTTATCTTTGCCTTGATTGAATCATAATGATGTTTATGAAAAATAATTTCAACTACCTTGACACCGTCAATTTCGCAGCTACGGTGTGCGACAGGGATGGCATAGTCCTTTACCAGAATGAGCGTGCAATCAAGCGCGATGGAGATGTGGTCGGCAAGAATCTCTACAATTGCCATGGCGAGAAGGCCGGACAGATGATCCGCCACATGATGGAGACTGGTTCAACCAACACGTATCAGATCGTCCGCCATGGGAAGAAAAAGCTTCTGCATCAGACTCCGTGGTTTGACGGGAGCGGTGCTGTTGCCGGGCTGATTGAACTGGCAATCGACCTTCCTGACGATATGCCTGTCTACCTGAGATAAGCCGCGTCCGCCTGTTTGAATATTCATTATGGGAAGGAAGAAGACTCCTAAGAAGCTGCGCATTACGCTTGACGATTTCCTGCTTGCAAACCGCAAGGCTGCACGAGAGGAAGAGATCAGGGCGCATGGGCGTCCTGTTTCATCCAGGACTGTGCTTCACAAGTCCAGGAAGGCCTATGACCGCAAGAGGGACAAGAAGATCGATTTTGAATAAAGGTACCGCATATCCTCTGGCCATAGGTTTATCCAGAAGCATTCTTTCGAGTTCGGCAATGGAAAATTGGAGAAGGCCGGGGATTTTTGGGGTGTTAACACCGCTCACAAAAGCGCAACATCTTCGGACGGTTTCCGACAACCGGTGGTGGACATCGCAAAGATATGCAAAAGATGGTAATAGGAAAGATTACCATAGTTA
>JAGHSC010000263.1 GCA_018066065.1 Candidatus Cryptobacteroides faecihippi | reverse complement strand
GAATAGTCCTGTCCGGGAACGAGTCCGCCCAGGTTCAGCGAAGGGGTCGTGGTGTCCAGGACAAGCGGTTCATCCTTCTCGTCCTCATCCAGGATGCGGACGACATAGTACTCGGCACCGGGGATTTCCTTCCAGGAGAGGACAACATCCTTCATGGTACTCCTGTTCTCCAGGTGGCCGGAGATCGTCGAGTCGCACTGGACATAGTCGGTCAGCCATTCCCTGATCTCGTCGTTCAGGAGGTTGACAATCTCCCCTTCCGCAGGGGAATAATCCTCGACACGGAGGCCACATCCGCCAAGAAAGACCATGGCGAAAGCGAGAAAAAGAGTGATAGCTGACGTTTTCATCCCAGAATGGTAAAATACAGACCACAAGATAATCATTATTTTCCCATTTTACTATCTTTGCAGCATCAAGAATTCAACAAAGAAATGAAACGGAACTTGACATCCATCCTCATCCTGCTGGCCTTCATGCCGGCAATGGTCTGCCACGCCCAGGCCAACAAATACGCCGAAGCAGTTGCAAGTGAATTCAATGCAGCGGATGCATCCGTCCAGCCAGGACTCCCGAAGATCCCGGTCATCGCTGTACCCACATGCGGGACCATCGACAGAGACCTCTCCGACGGAATCCTAAAGGCAGGAGGCATGCCGGTTGCCGTCTCATCCTGCATCCAGGACTTCCCTGCCCTCAGGGACGCTGCCGCCGGCTTCGACGGCTTCATCCTCACCGACGGCCTGAAAGCCCAGGTGGAAGCAGAGGTGGCTGACTCGACCAAGGGCTGCGCAGGAATCTTCCTCCTCAAGTCCATGATCGACAGGAACGTCCCTATCTTCGGCACGAGCGACCTTCTCAAGGAGAACAACACAGGTCTCAGGAGGCAGGACGAGGAATATGCAACCATGGCTGACTTCATCCATCATGCAGCCCTCTACAAGGAGGCTAAGCAGCTGATGGGCAGGATATTCACAGTCGACACCCACAATGACCAGCCTTGCCAGTACAAGCGAGGCGCAAGCATCGGACTCAGGCAGAGGAACCAGGTTTCGCTGCCGAAGATGGTGGAAGGCTACCTCGACGCAACCTTCATCGTCAACTGGCTGGGTCAGGGCGAGCTGGACAGGGAAAGCGCCGACAAGGCCGTTGCCAAGTGCGAAAGGATCTTCGACCAGATCCACGAGGACGCAGCGAAGTACGCCGACCACTGCGGCATCGCGAGGACAGAGGCTGAGGCAAGGGCACTCAAGCTCCAGGGAAAGAAAGCACTCTTCATCGGTCTTGAGAACGGCTACGGCATCGGAACCGACATCTCCAGGATCAAAGCCTACCGCGACGGCAGGGACATGACCTACATGACTCTCTGCCACACTGGGGACAACGAGATCTGCCACACTTCATCGGAGGACAGCAAGGCTCCGGAAGAGGGATTGACCGCATTCGGAAAGAAGGTCGTGCGCGAACTCAACGCCTGCGGCGTCCTCATCGACCTCTCGCATGCCAACGAGGCCACCTTCTGGGATGTAGTCAAGTACAGCAAGGCTCCATTCGTCTGCACCCACTCGGGAGCAAAGGGGGTCTTCGACCACAACAGGAACCTCACCGACGACCAGCTCCGCGCCCTTGCGGCAAAGGGCGGTGTCTGCCAGGTCTACACGGTCGGCAGTTTCATGTACCCTGACGGCTCGAAAGCCACCATCGACAACACCATGATCGACCATCTGATGCACTGCATCGAGGTTGCCGGCATCGACCATGTCGGGATCGGCACCGATTTCGACGGCGGCAGCGGATCCAAGGGTCTGAACGGATCGAACGATGTCATCAACATCACCGTGAAGCTCCTCGAAAGGGGTCTGAGCCCTGAGGACATCGAGAAGGTCTGGGGCGGTAACTTCTTCCGCGTCTTCGGGCAGGTCCAGAAGATGACCAGGAAGTAAGCACTTGAATATTAACGACAAAACGGACTAGACATGCCAGATTGGAAGAAAATCGTGAATCCATGGGGGGACCTTCCCAAGGAGGACTACAACTGCATCATGTGCTCGCCTTACAATCCCAAGGGCCTGCACCTGAGTTTCTACGAGGACGGGGACTATGTGCTGACGCGCTGGATTCCGACAAAGGACTATGAAGGCTGGACAGGCGTCCTTCATGGAGGCATCCAGGCAACCCTCATCGACGAGGTCACGGGCTGGACTGTGCTCAGGAAGCTCCAGACAAGCGGTGTCACCACCAGGATGAGCGTGAAGTACAAGAAGCCGGTACCATCAAGGGGAACAATGCCGATCGAAGTGAGGTGCAAGGTCGCCGAGGTTAAGAGAAGCTTCGCCATCCTCAACGCAGAGCTGCTCGTTGGAGGTGAGGTCTACACCGAGGCAGAGCTCACATTCTACTGCTTCCCTAAGGAGAAGGCCGTGTCCGAGTACAGGTTCACCGGCTGCAAGACAGAAGACGAAATCAACAATGAATAGCACCATGAAAAAGTTCATCTGCATCATGGCCATGTTCCTTGGACTTGGCCTTTTCCTCAACGCACAGAACGCGGCTGAGGCTGACCCGGACATCGAGTACGCTGCCGCCCTTCTCAAGGCCGGCACTAAGGCTCCTGACTTCAAGATTGCAACGCCTGACGGGAAGCAGCTGAAGCTCAGCAGTTTCAAGGGAAAGATCGTGGTCCTGGACTTCTGGGCTTCATGGTGTCCTGACTGCAGGAAGGAGCTTCCTGCGATCGAGGCTGCCTACGAGAAGTACAGCAAGAAAGGCGTAGTCTTCATCGGAGTGTCCTTCGACGACAGCAAGGAGAAGTGGACAAAGGCCATCTCGGACTTCGGCCTGAAGTACCCTCAGGTCTCAGAGCTCAAGAAGTGGAAGGAGACCGAGATTTCCCCTGTGTACAGCATCAAGTGGATCCCAACGCTGTACGTGATCGACAGGAAGGGCAAGGTCGCCCTCGGCACAGTCGTCACGGAGAAGATGCTCTCCAAGCTTGAGGAACTTACAAAGTAAGAGACAGTTACCCTAACGGTTGACCTTCAGGGTCAGATTGTGGTCGATGCACCCCGGCAGTTCGCCGGGATAGTGCGTCACCATGATCAGTGTGTTGTCAGGGTTCTGGCAGTACTCGGTGATGATGGCCCTCACCATCTCGACATTGTCATTGTCAAGACCATGGAAAGGCTCGTCGAGGATGAGCAGGTCAGGATTCTTGACGAAGGCACGGGCAAGGAGGACAAGCCTCTGCTCACCGCTCGACATGTTGAGGAACGAGCGCTCCGCCAGATGTTCGATGCCGAACTTCGCGAGGCACTCCCTCGCGATCCCGAGCTCGGTCTCATTGGCCTTGGTGAAGAGGCCGTGGAAGTCCCTGAGGCCGTTTGCAACGATCTTGGCTGCGGTGATGTCCCTGCGGCAGCTGCGGTGCAGCTCAGGGCTGACATAGCCGATGTGCTTCTTGATGTCCCAGATGCTCTCCCCCGTACCGCGGCGGCGGCCGAAAAGGGAGATGTCGCGGGCATAGCTCTGAGGGTTGTCTGCACAGACGATTCCAAGAAGGGTGGACTTCCCTGAGCCGTTCGGTCCCATCAGCGACCAATGCTCCCCCTTGTGGACAACCCAGTCC
>JAGHSC010000143.1 GCA_018066065.1 Candidatus Cryptobacteroides faecihippi | reverse complement strand
ACTGTATATTCAGGAAGGGATATCTAGCCCGTGTTGACGCCTTGGTAATCGTCGGAAACTGTTGGAAAAAAACAATTCTGCCTAAGCAAACAACTGATAGCGAGACTGATTTGGTTACACACAACCTATTCTCAATGAGATAGTATTCGAATAAAGAGAGAGTATCGGTCGGAAGTGTCTAATCGAGCGGCAACATGCCAATATTCCGTCCGCCGCACTCGGGAAAAGCGGAATCGGAGGGCAAAGCCGTCCGTCGAGGGAAGCAAAAGCCGCGAGCGAGGGAAAAGCCGCGCACCGGGAGGGCCGGAGGGGTGTACACGCACCCCGCCGGCTCAGCCACAATCGAAGGATGGGTGCCTCACTGGACAAACGCCAGCGCGAAGAGCCTTGGAAATTGTCGGGAATTGTCGTAATTTTCGTGTTTGACTAGAAACGCACTCACATGAACAGATCACTCAAAGTTCTTTCATCAGCCATATTGTGCTGCATGGCAGCAGCGACACAGCCGGTTGCCTCGGCACAGACTCTTGAAGGATTCCGCTACGGAAAAGAACAAGCCCCTTCCGGAAAGGAATGGGAAGACCCACAACAGCAAGCACTTAACAAAGAGCAGCCACACGCATGGTTCTTCTCATTCACAGACACGGAAAGCGCAGTCAAGGTGCTGCCGGAGAACAGCAGCCTCTGGATGAGCCTCAACGGAACCTGGAAATTCAACTGGGTCGGAAACCCATCCGAAAGACCGGCCGACTTCTTCAGGAAAGACTACGACACATCCAGCTGGGACGACATCGAAGTCCCGTCGAACTGGAACATCGAAGGCATCGGAAAAGATGGCAGCCTGAAGTACGGCGTCCCCATCTACGTCAACGTCAATGAACCATTCAAACTCGAGATAAAGCCAGGCGACTGGAAGAACGGAGTCATGCGCACTCCCCCATCGGACTGGACGATGTACAAGGACCGCAATGAAGTCGGCTCCTACAAGAGAACGTACGAGATCCCCGAAGCATGGGCAGGCAAGGAAGTCTTCCTCAACTTCGACGGAGTCGACTCATTCTTCTACCTCTGGGTGAACGGCAGCTATGTCGGATTCTCCAAGAATTCAAGGAACGTCGCCTCATTCAACATCACAGAGTACCTGACCGAAGGAAAGAACGAAGTTGCAGTCGAAGTCTACCGCAACTCGGACGGATCGTTCCTCGAATGCCAGGACATGTTCCGCCTCCCGGGAATATTCAGGACCGTGGCCCTCGAAGCAAAGCCGAAGACCCACGTACGCGACATCATGGTCACTCCAGGATTTGCAGGCACTCAGAGAAAGGATGGCACACTCTGCATCGCCCTTGATGTGGTCGGCGCACCGGAAGGCTGCACCGCAAGCTACACGATCTACGCCAACAAGCTGTACTCAGAGGAATGCTCCCCGGTGGCCACATTTGAAGACAAAGGCCTGAATGCCTGCCTCAAGGTCGCCGACATCAAGCCATGGTCAGCAGAAGCCCCATACCGCTACACCATCGTCGGCGAACTCAAGGACGCCTCTGGCAAGACCCTTGACATCTTCTCCTCGACGACAGGCTTCCGCGACATCAGCATCCATTACGGCTCCGCCAGCGAGAATGAATATTCAAAAGGCGGACGCTACTTCTACGTCAATGGAAAGACAATCAAGCTCAAGGGCGTCAACAGGCACGAGTCCGACCCATCGACAGGACATGTCGTGAGCCGCGAGTCGATGCAGGAGGACCTCTTCCTCATGAAGAGAGCCAACATCAACCACGTCCGCGACTGCCACTACCCCGACGACCCTTACTGGTACCACCTCTGCGACAAGTACGGAATCTACCTGATGGACGAGGCCAACATCGAAAGCCATGAGTACCGCTACGACGAGGCATCCCTGTCGCACGACGAAGCCTGGAAGGCCGCACACGTCGCCAGGATGACGGAGATGGTCAGGCAGAACTTCAACCACCCGTCCATCATCATCTGGAGCATGGGCAACGAAGCAGGACCCGGACAGAACTTCCAGGCCACCTACGATGCCGCCAGGGCCATCGACCCGACGCGTCCGATCCAGTACGAGCGCAACAACAACATCTCCGACATCGGATGCAGCCAGTACCCGTCCATCGAATGGGTGCGCAAGGCAGTCAAGGGCACCCAGGTCATAAAGTACCCTTACCACGTCAACGAATATTCACATTCGATGGGCAACGCAATGGGCAACTTCGAGGACTACTGGGAGGCCTTCGAGAGCTCCGACTTCTTCATGGGCGGAGCAATCCGGGACTGGGTGGACCAGGCGCTGTACCACTACACCGAGGACGGGACAAGGTATCTTGCCTACGGCGGAGACTTCGGCGACAAGCCTAACGACGGCGAGTTCGAGATGAACGGCGTGATCTTCGCCGACCGCGAGCCGAAGCCTCAGTACTTCGAGGTCAAGAAAGTGCATCAGTACGTGAAGACAGCATTCGCCGACGGCAAGGTCAAGGCATTCAACAAGAACTACTTCCAGAATGCCACCTACGAAATGGCATGGACAGTCACAGCCGACGGCAAGGCAATCGCCTCAGGCAGCACGACGCTCAAGGAGATCGCCCCAAGGTCCGCAATCGAATATCCAATCCCGCAGGTTGACCTCCCAGAAGGAAAGGAATGCCTCCTGAACATCGCATATTCACTGACCTCGGATCTCCCTTGGGCGGAGGCCGGCTATGTGGTGGCACAGGATCAGTTCACGCTTCAGGCAGGTGTGGCTCCTGCCTTCGCTCCGCAGAAGGGCAAGGTCAGCATCGATGGGAACATCGTCAGAGGCAAGGGATTCGAGCTCGAGTTCGACTTCGCGAAGGGCACCATCCACAAGCTTGCCTACGGGAAGAAGACCGTGATCCCTGAAGGATGCGGCCCTGTCCTCAACCCTCTCAGAGCCTTCGTCAACAACGACAACTGGATCTACGAGACATGGTACCGCAACGGACTGAACGACCTCCGCACCACTGCCGGTGAACCTGTCTTCGAAAAGACCGGAGAGACAGTGACCATCACACAGAAGCTTGTCGTGCAGGCCC
>JAGHSC010000006.1 GCA_018066065.1 Candidatus Cryptobacteroides faecihippi | reverse complement strand
CTGCACTCCAGGGAACTGACCCTGTCATCTTCTTCGAGAGCCAGAGAATCTACGACAAGGGTGAGGAATTCCACACAGAGGGTGTTCCTGCCGAGTACTACGAGATTCCTCTCGGAGAGCCTGATGTCAAGCGTGCAGGTAAGGATGTCACCTTCCTCACCATCGGTGCAACTCTCTACCGCGCTCTCGAAGCTGCAAAGCAGCTTAAGGAGAAGTACGGCATGGAGGCTGAGGTCATCGACGCCCGTACCCTCGTTCCATTCAACTACGAGAAGGTCATCGAGTCTGTCAAGAAGACCGGACGCATCATCATCGCCGGCGACGCTGCAGCCAGGGGATCATACCTCAACGACCTCGCAGCCAACATCTCCGAGCTCTGCTTCGACTACCTCGACGCAGCTCCAGTCGTTCTTGGTTCACGTAACTGGATCACCCCTTGCCATGAGCTCGAAGAGGCATTCTTCCCTCAGCCAAGCTGGTTCCTCGACGCAATCAACGAGAAGATCGTTCCTCTCAAGGACTACGTCCCTACAACCAACATGACCGCTGCTCAGACAATCCTCCGTCAGAAGAAGGGTATCTAATCGTCAACAGTAAAAAGATAAAAGAATATGAAGACAAAAGCAGTTCGCCTCTATGGCCAGTGCGACCTCAGGCTCGAGGAGTTCGAGCTTCCTCAGATGAAGGAAGACGAGATCCTTGCAAAGGTCGTCTGTGACAGCATCTGCATGTCATCCTATAAGTCATCCCATCAGGGTGCAGACCACAAGCGCGTTCCTAACGACATCGCTGAGAACCCAACCATGATCGGTCACGAGTTCGCAGGTGAGATCGTAGAGGTCGGCGCAAAGTGGCAGAGTCAGTTCAAGGCTGGTGACAAGTTCTCCATCCAGCCTGCCATCAACTATGAGAATGGCCCTGTAGGTGTACTTTCCGCACCTGGATATTCATACCGCTTCATCGGTGGTGACGCTACCTACGTCATCATCCCTAACGAGGTCATGGAGCAGGGTTGCCTTCTTCCTTACAACGGAGAGGCTTTCTATCCTGCATCCCTCTCAGAGCCTCTCTCTTGCGTAGTCGGTGCAATCCACGCCAACTACCACACCACTCCTGGCAGCTATGTCCACGCAATGGACATCAAGGAGAATGGCAAGATGGCTCTCCTCGCAGGAGTAGGTCCTATGGGGCTTGCAATGATCAACTACGTCCTCCATCGTGAGGATCGTCATCCTTCTCTCTTCGTCGTCACCGACATCGACCAGGCTCGTCTTGACCGTGCAGCTTCTCTCTACACCAAGGAGTTCGCTGCTTCACGCGGAATCGAGCTTCACTATGTCAACACGAAGGAAGGCGATGCAGTCGCTACTCTCAAGGAGATCAGCGGTGGCACCGGTTATGACGAGGTGGTTGTCATGGCTCCTGTCGCTCCGGTCGTAGAGCAGGGTGATGCAATCCTCGCACAGGATGGTTGCCTCAACTTCTTCTCAGGCCCTAGCAAGACTGACTTCAGCGCCAAGTTCAACTTCTACAATGTCCACTATGCTGCTACCCACATCGTAGGTACCAGCGGCGGTAACACCGAAGACATGAAGGAGTCTCTTGACCTCATGGGCAAGGGCATGGATCCTGCAGGTCTCGTTACCCACATCGGTGGTCTGAACGCTGTTGTCGAGACAACTCTCAACCTTCCTTCAATCCCTGGTGGAAAGAAGCTCATCTACACTCACATCGACATGCCTCTTACCGCAATCACCGAGTTCGAGGAGAAGGGCAAGACAAACCCTGTCTATGCTCACCTCGATGAGCTTTGCAAGGCTAACATGGGTCTGTGGAACGCTGAGGCTGAGAAGTATCTTCTTGCCAATGCTGACAAGCTCAACTAAGAGCTTGACGACATACCTTAATTAATAAAGGGCGGCCATTCGGTCGCCCTTTATCATTTCATGCTGCTGTCGTGTGCGATGCCCTCGGGGACTATTGTACTCCGTTGACGGACTTGATCACGTCGATCTCGTCCTCAGAGAATGGAGTCTTGTCTGTGCGGTAGATGTCGTGGAACCAGAGCTCGGGCTCGCCGCCTTCCGGATGAGGGTCACCCCAGGCGAAGATGGTGTTGGTCTTTCCTGAGACAAAGCCCCAGTTGATCGCACTGACTCCCTGCTCCTTCATCATCGGGAGGATGGCCTGGAAAGTGCTGCCGCTCTTCCTTGCCATGTACTCTGTGCAGACGAGAGGCCTGCCCGGGGCGCGGTTGCGGAGAGTGTCGATCGTGTGGATGTGATTCTCGAGAGGACTGTAGTTGTGGTAGGAGATGATGTCGGAGTTCTCAAGCTGGAAGTCATTGAGTGCCTGGATTGCAGGTCCTTCTGTCCAGATGCCGACTGAGACCGGCTGTGATGGACGGACCTCTCTGGCCCACTGGAAAGTCTTCTTGACCAGAGGGAGGGACTCCGTGCAGTAGTTGTTGCCGCCTGGCTCGTTGTACAGATCCCACCAGAGGACGCGCTCGTCGTCCTTGAAGGTGGTGAGAACATCCTTCACG
>JAGHSC010000182.1 GCA_018066065.1 Candidatus Cryptobacteroides faecihippi | reverse complement strand
ATTCCGACGCAGGCTCCGTGCACGAGGTTCGATGTCGGAGTCTTGAGGATGTCGTAGAGGGTCTTGACGAGGATGTGTCCCTGCTTGATGAACTCTTCCGGGGCAAGGTCGTAGACGGAGTAGTAGTAGGTGTCGGTCAGGGCGTCGAAGCCTCTGAAGATTCCTGGGTTGTCATTGATGGAGACGACCTCGCGGCATTCCAGGTTCAGGCCCTGGATGGGCTCGGGATACTTCCCGGCGAGGTCCGGATCATGCCAGAGCACGATCGTCGAGTCCCATCTGTCGGCCTTGTCGCGGAGCGACCATGTGAGCTGCTTTTCCAGCATCGGGACGAACCCCTTGGCGAAGATGAGGACCCTGACCATCTTGATTCCAAGATCGATGTATCTTGTCTCGAAGAAGTCAGAGGTTTCTTTCAGTCGGAGAAGGATCTCCTCGAATCTGTTATGATGATACTCCAGGGAAGCCTTGAAAAGTTTCATGTCGTTGTCTGAGTCTTACCAACCCGCAATTTAGTCAATTCGGAGCACTAATCCAAAAGAGGGGCGCCAGTTCTGTGCAGATACTTCCGGAAGTGATATCACGGTTCCATGATTTCCCTGTGCATGGCCAGGATCCTTCTCGCGGCTGCAGGTCTCTGCCTGAAGAGTTTCAGGAATGTGTACCGAGGCCTGACCTTGAGGAATTCCGGGATGAGCTTCGGGGACTTGAGCACTGTCCCGACACCCAGCTCATGGCTTCGCTCCTGGAGCGGGCAGAGGAGGTATCTTCGGTATATTACCCTGGTGGCGATGTCAAGTACCTGACTGTCGGATAGTTCCATTATCTGTGGAAGAAGTCCCGGAACCACGCTGTTGATGAAGCGTACCGCGAAGATGACCATCTCCTCCGATCCGGAGCGGCGGGCATTGTCTGCGACGATGTTCCAGTCGAAGTCCTCCCTTGAGTCGACAAGATACTTCACGTCGATGTGGGTGAAGAGGATTCCACCGGTGCTGGTGTTGTTCATTATGTTGCGGGAGAGGTTCACGAGAAGCGAGAACACGAGATCCTCTTCAGTCAGGATCCGTCCCTTGACGCCGAAGAGATCGGCTTCCCTGGCACGGCCCATGATGTCTGCCATGACCTCCTTTTCCTGCCCGGTCAGCATCGGGATGAACTTGTGCACATCCAGGATCCCGTCCTCCGAGCCCTTGGTGTGGACATCGAAGCTGTGTTCGTCCCAGCTCACGTCGTAGCCCATTTCCTCGATGACCCTGCCTGCAGCCTTGTAATCCTTCTCATCGACAAGGACGTCAATGTCGCTCATCCTTCTGGACAATGCCGGGCGTAGATGCTTCATCGCTCCTCCCTTGAAGATCGTGACCTTGATGCCGTTCTCCGCAAGCTTGGAGGCAATTCTCTTGAACTGTGCGATCAGCTTGATGTTGTGGAAGCGGAAGTATTCCAGGAGTCCCTTGAGACGCGGGCCGAAATAATCCGGGAACTTCATGTCCGGATGGGCTTTCATGAAGTATGACATGAGGAGAGACTTGGAGGCGCCTTCCGCTTCCAGGTCCCAGGTTTCCAGGAAGGCATCCAGCTCTTCCTGTGATGGATGTTCGGCGAGCGTCATCCTGAGCAGCCTGACGTCGCGCTCTGTCATTAGGTCGGACCTGATCCGGCCCAAAAGTTCTTCTATATCCAGGTGTTTCATTTCCTGCCAGAGATTACGGCTGTTATTCTTTTTACGAAACTGCGTGCGGAACCGTCCACAATGTAGGCAAGACCACCCATTGCTCCAACCGAGGCGGCCAGGATGAGCGCGGCATACTCGAAGAAGGCCACGAACGATGAAGCCGGGTCGATGTGGATCAGAGTGGACAATGCCAGTACTGCGGCTGATGCCGCCAAGGTTATTGCGAGGTACTTTGCGTACAGTCTTACGTAGATCATCACCGATTCATGGAGTCCCCACCTGAAGAGGTAGTATGGCTTCCAGATGAATCCGATCAGCATCTGGGAGATGAGTGCTCCGCCCAGGATGCCGTTCAATCCGTAGAGATGGCCTCCAAGGATGGAGAGGCCCACGTTGAGGACTGCTTCCACTCCCGGTGCCCAGATGTCGTTGAACATTCCGTGGGCATCAGTGAAGGTGGACACGATCGAGCGTGTGCAGCCGAAGAAGTACCCTGCGATGATCAGTGCGAGGGTGGTCTTGCCCATCACATATTCAGGACCCAGCCAGACGGAGATGAATGCGTCCGAGAGGATCCACAGGCACAGTGTGCTCACTGCTATGATGAGGAAGCGCGAGCTGAAGAGTTCCTTGAACACTGTCATGGTGAGCTTCCTGTCGCCTTCCGCCACCATGTTGCCGACGCTGGCTTCCATGCCTGCGTAGAGGGCGGACATGACGGCGAAGAGATTGCCGGTCAGGATCAGGTAGTTGCCGTAGAGGGCCACCATCGACAGGGATGCAAATGCGTAGATGATGATCGGGCCGGTCTGGCTCATCATGAAGCCGAAGAACTTGTGGAAGGCGAGGAGCTTGATCTTGGTCAGCACCTCCGGGTACTTGAACCTTAGCTGGGATGCATTCTCCACCGGTTCCCTGAGATACGGGAATGCCTTGTACACGACGATCTGTGTGATGAAGGCTCCTGCCGTGGCGAACACGACCTCGAGCACCAGCCACCAGATGTAGCCGTTGTCGGAAAGATAGACCGCCACAGCCTGGCTGATCAGCTTCACGAGGGAGATGAGCCTCGAGCACAGCAGCACCTTGTAGTTCTGCTGGTCCGCGTAGAGGGCATTGCGCTTGTAGTTGACGAAGTAGGTGAGGATGGAAGAGTAGAGGAGCACCCCGAATGTTGCATATGCATACCAGATCGGGAGCGGGGACTTGCTGAATATGTGCGGGAAGAAGCACATCACCACGAGGCTTCCGATGATCACCAGGCCTGCTATTATCTTGTAGAGCCATCCCTGCAGGGCGATGATTTCCCTGACGGCCTTCCTGTCTCCGTCGAACAGAGGCTTGTAGAGTGTGAACGAGATGGCATTCCAGATGCCCAGCTCGATGACGTTGAGGCAGTTCAGGATGCTGGTCGCTGTGGTGTTCAGTCCAAGGACCTCGGTTCCGAGACAGTCGATGAAGATCTTGCGGGAGAAGAATCCCGCAATCATCGCCAGGAACTGTATGGTCAGTGCGACCATGCTGTTCCTGATGCTCTTCCTTGTCCTTGAATGTGCCTTGACCATGTGTCTGCCCCTATGCCTTCTTCATCCTCATCCTGAGGATGGCCGCGTAGTCCTTGAATTCCTGCTTGCGCGAGGTCCTGCCCAGATTCGTTGAATGTATGCGCCTGTCTGTCGAGACGATGTTGACTTTCCTTATTGCCAGACCAGCCTTGTCCATGTTGCCCTGCCATTCAAGGATCTCTCCGGTCATTACAGTCTCGGAGAACAGTCCGATCGTGTCGAAGATGGACCTGCGCATGAGGATGGCTCCGGTGAACAGTCCGTAGAAAGGCTGTGGCTTGGCTGCGCACAGGCGTTTCTCCGCATCGCTCAGCTCCGGCGAGACGAAATCCTGGACCATGGCCTCGACTGCGCTTGCGGTCTCGTCGGCGGTGAGGGCGTCGTGCAGGGCCTTGAGTGCTCCCGGACGCATCCTGTCGTCGTGGTCGTGGAACATCACGAACTCGCCGTGAGCTTCCCTGAGGCCGGTGTTCTTTGCCGCAACAGGTCCCTTGGAGACCTCGTGCCTGAGCACGGTGCATCCTGCGTCGGCTGCGATCTGTGCAGTGTCGTCGTCCGAGGCGTCATCCACGACGATGACTTCCACATCCATTTCCTGTGCCTTTATCGCCTGGAGTGCTTCGCCCAGGTACTTGTGCCCGTTCTTGACGGGAATGATTATTGTGATCATGTCCTATGCTTTTCTTGCTGCCATCCTGCTTCTGATGAAGCTCATGGAGATGTTTGGGTTGTATCTTGCCTTGAAGGCTGCGTAGTCAGGGGTTGTCAGGGCGATGTCCATGAGGAACCTGTCCTGGTCTGTGTAGAT
>JAGHSC010000101.1 GCA_018066065.1 Candidatus Cryptobacteroides faecihippi | reverse complement strand
CATCGATTCCTTCGGACAAGTGCCGCAAGGCGGCTGCCGACGGGACCGGTTTCGAGTTCGTGGATTTCTCCCAGATTCTTTACCATTACCTCCTTGCAGGCCACCGTGACCTGGGATTCCAGATGGAGGACGACGGAGTGTCAATCTCATTCAGGAAGGGCTCCCCTTACGATTTCTCCATGCTGGAAAGGAAGGCTGACCGGGTCGGAAACATCAAGCCGGGCTATCCTTCCATCCCTCTGAACCCGGAACCTGTTGAAGACGGATCTGATGTCAGGGAAAGAGGCCGTCTGAAGTTCAGTGCGGACTCTGTGGATTTCTTCTGCGACGAAGCCAGGGCTTCCGTCTCTGCAAGGCTGAACGGGACTGTGATGCATTCCATCCTTTCTCATGTCCTTGTGCCTTCCGACCTGCCGGAAGCTGTCTCGGCCGCCGTCAGGGCTGGAGATATCGATGCTTCGGACGAGGAAACCTGTCTCCGGAGCCTTTCGTCTGCGGTCTCATCTCATCCCGAGTGGTTTTCGGAGGACCTTTCAGCCGTGTTCTCCGAAGTTTCCCTTGTCGACATCGATGGCAGGGAGTACAGGCCGGACAGGGTGGTCTCCGACAATGGGGTGCTCACCGTCATCGACTACAAGTTCGGAGAGAAGGACCCCCGCTACAGGAAGCAGGTGGAAAGGTACGCCGACATCTACAGGAGAATGGGATATGAAGTTGCAAAGGCTGTGGTCTGGTATGTCCCTGACAATGTTGTCGAATAATTTTTGCTATATTTGTAATCTTAGATT
This sequence comes from Candidatus Cryptobacteroides faecihippi, assembly GCA_018066065.1. GTDB lineage: Bacteria > Bacteroidota > Bacteroidia > Bacteroidales > UBA932 > Cryptobacteroides > Cryptobacteroides faecihippi. The sequence continues at coordinate 4,282 of JAGHSC010000101.1, read as the reverse complement.
CAAACTAATTGCATGGAAGCATCGGATAATTCTGTAAAGCTATACTACAACACTGAGCGTGAGAAACTTCAGATGCCTGAATACGGCCGCAACGTACTCAGGATGGTAGAACAGGTCAAGGCCATCGAGGACAGGAACAAGCGTTCCGAGCAGGCAAGGGCTGTCGTCAAGGTCATGGAGACTCTCAACCCTCAGGTGCACACTCAGGAAAACTATGAGCAGAAGCTCTGGGATCATCTCTACATGATCGCAGGCTACGACCTCGACATCGGCTCACCTTATCCTGCACCTCTTCCGGAGGCTAAGGCGGCCCGCCCTATGGTTATCCCGATCGACAAGTCCCCAGTCCGTGCCAACCACTACGGAAGGAACATCGAGAGCATCATAGATCTGATTGCCGGCGAGCCTGATGGGGAAGTGAAGACGGCGATGATCCGTTCCCTGGCCATCTACATGCGCCAGCAGTACCTCATCTGGAACAAGGACAGTGTGGCCGATGCAACCATCTTTGCCGACATCGAGAAGCTTTCCGACTACAGGATTAAAGTCCCGGAAGGAGTTGAGCTTACCAAGATTTCATTCGATTCAAGTTTCTCCCGCCCGGGACTCAACATCAATGTGGGCGGAGGCAACAGGAAGAACAACAAGAGAGGAAACAGGAAGAACAGGAAATGAGATTCTTTACATTCTGGAGAGATATGGACGATGATGACAAGGCACGCCTGATCAAGACCACGGGCGTGATTGTCAGTGTGTTCACTGTGTTTACCCTGCTCTCCATTGTGTCATATCTCTTTACATGGAAGGCGGACCAGAGCCTCTTTGCCTCGCCCGTGGGTGACACATCCCTGGATGTGAGCAACCTCTGCGGAAAGCTCGGCTACAAATTGTCGGACCTTCTCGTAAGGCGCTGGCTTGGCCTTGGAAGCCTGGCCTTCGTCGTGATCCTTTTTGCAGTCTCGGTGCGCCTCCTCCTCAAGAGATGGAGCTACTCGATGCTGAAGACCATCCTGCTCACCGTCTCCGGAGCGATGATCGCCTCATTCATCCTTGCCTTCATCTCCAACCTGTCCGGCCTCACGAATGCGTTCGGAGGTGGCCTTGGTGGTCAGTGCGGCGACTCTGCAATCATCTGGTGCAGGAATCTTTTCGGGAGCATAATCACCTTCCTGCTCATTGCCGCGCTTGTCATCCTTTGGCTCTATCTGGCCAGCCGCCGGTTCACCGTGTGGTTCAACTCATTGGGCATGCCTGAAAAGGAAGATGCCGAGGAAGAGGCCAGCACTGCTGTCAAGCTCTCGCAGCCGACTCCTTCAGTGACTTCAGAACCGGTCAGAACCCCTGTGCAGGTGCCTGTCCGCACACCTGAAGAGGTCCCGGCAAAGGTTCAGCCTGTCCCTGTGCAGCCGCCTGCCCCTGTTCAGCAGCCTGCATCTCCGGCCAAGCCTGCCGCAGCCCCGGCCACGGCTCCTTCGCAGAACCTGGAGGTCATCAAGGGCAAGGACCTTTCCACGAAAGTCTCCAACGAGCTTCCCAGGATCAATGTGAGAGACGAACTTCCGCTGTACAAGTTCCCGTCTCTGGAGATCCTGGAGGAACATGCCTCCAGCCGCAGTGAAGTCTCTGAGGAAGAGCTTGTCAGGAACAACAACAAGATCAGGGCTACTCTTGAGAACTACAGGATACAGATCAATGACGTCAAGGCCATTGTCGGCCCGACTGTCACCCTCTACAAGGTGTATCCGGCTCCGGGAGTCAAGATCTCGGAGATCAAGAAGCTTCAGGAGGACATCGGAATGTACCTCCATGCCAAGGGTGTGCGTGTCGTGACTCTTACCGATTCCGTCGGCATCGAGGTCGCGAACGACCGTCCTTCGATCGTCCCTATGAGGGCTGTCCTCAATGATGATGCCTTCAGGAACAGCAAGGCAGAGCTTCCTGTCGCAATCGGCTACACGATCCAGCAGAAGGTCAAGGTCTTCGACCTGGCTGATGCCCCGCACCTTCTTGTTGCTGGTGCTACGAAGCAGGGTAAGTCCGTAGGACTCAACGCGATAGTTGCCTCTCTCCTCTACGCGAAGCATCCTTCCGAGCTCAAGATGGTCTTCATCGACCCGAAGATGGTCGAGTTCTCATCCTATGGAAGCCTTCTCAAGCATTACCTTGCCGTCCTTCCTTGCAATGACGAGAGAGAGGAGATTGAGAATGCAATCATCAAGAAGGCTGACAAGGCTGACAAGGTGCTCAAGTCCCTCTGCATCGAGATGGACCAGCGCTATGAACTGCTCAGCCGGGCATTCGTGCCTAACATCAAGCTCTACAACGAAAAGTACAGGGATCGCCATCTTCTTCCTACCGATGGCCATCGCTTCCTGCCATACATCGTGACCATCATCGATGAGTATGCCGACCTCACCATGTCTGTGGGAGGTGGCGGCGATGCCAAGATGATTGCCAGGAGCATCACGACTTCGATCATCCGCCTTGCACAGAAGGGTAGGGCTGCCGGAATCCATGTCGTCCTTGCGACACAGCGACCTTCAGTCGATGTCATCACCGGTCTGATCAAGACGAACTTCCCGACCCGAATCGCCTTCAGGGTCGTCTCCAGAATCGATTCATCGACGATTCTCGATGCTCCGGGTGCCGAGAAACTCATCGGTAAGGGTGACATGCTCTACTACGCCGGTGTGGAGACCGAACGTGTGCAGTGTGCCTACATCAGCAGCGAGGAGATCAATGCACTCACCGCCTGCATCTCATCCCAGGTCGGCTACAAGAAGAGCTACAACACTCCTTACTACCTTCCGGATGTCGAGGAATCCACCGAGGACGGATCCGGTGGAATGGTCGACATGAAGAACCTCGACGAGCGTTTCGAGGAAGCAGCCAGGTTGATCGTCACCAGCCAGAGAGGCTCCACCTCCGATCTTCAGAGGCGCCTTGGAACGGGCTATGCAAAGGCCGGCAGGGTCATGGACCAGCTTGAGGCTGCAGGCATCGTGGGCCACCAGGAAGGCTCGAAGCCACGTCAGGTGCTGATCTCAAGCCTTGAGGAACTTGACAAGGTCATCGCTGCCTACAAGAACCAGTAGCATGATTGGCACGGGATGTGCTGAACAGTGAACCATCATGAAAAAGATTCAGAAAACCATACTTGCAGTCCTTCTGCTTTCTGCATCCTGCCTGTCAGTCCAGGCGAGGAGCAAGGTCCTCGACTCGTTCATCACCAAGGTCTCATCTTCGCTCGTGACATTTGACTATTCATTCACGTGCCTGGTGAACGGTACCAAGATGACCGGAGACGGTAAGGTCGAGCTTCAGGACGATTGCTTCCGTGTCCAGGGCAATGGCCTTGACATCTGGTGCGACGGAAAGACTCGGTGGACGATCGACACCTTCGCGGAAGAGGCTGTCGCTGAATCTGTGGGCGCTGCCGAAGGACTGATGACCAATCCTGCACTTCTCATCACATCCGTTGACGATGCCTTCAGGGAGACTTCCTCAGGTTCTGCCACATTCGCCGGAGCGGCAGTCGACACTTCCGTGCTGACTCCTCTGACCAAGGGAAAGTCTTCGATGGACATCGCTTCGCTCACACTCTATTTCAAGAAGGGTACCTCCACTCTCAGCGGAGTCGAGGTAAAGCTCAATGACGGCACCGTCACCAAGTTCACTCTCAAGAACTTCTCATTCGGAGCGAAGACAAAAGGAAAAGAGTCTTTCCGCTTCAACGAAAAGACTCTCGATTCTTCTTACGTGGTCACAGACCTGCGCTGACTTTTCTCAGTCCTTGATGCATCTGACGTTTGCTCGGAAGGAATCCTTGTTGCCCTTTCCGATCAGCACGTCGTTCTTGTCGACGTAGAAATACCTGTAGAAACCGTTGTCCTCCTCGTCGTCTGATGTCCAGAAGGCTGCGTACTCGTTTGTGCCGACGAATCTTGTGCTTCCTGCCATGTCGATGCAGTAGCCTGTAGGGATTGCGCAGAGCTCGGATTTGTTGGTGATCTTGACCTGAGGCCAGAACTCCCACATTCTTTCTCCGAGGAATGATGCGTTGACCATGAATCCACCGGCAACGTCCTTGAAGTCTTCGTGGACCTTGAATTCCTTGCCCTCTCCGGCGACCTTGGCTGCAAGTGCGGCGAAGTCTGCGTCTGAAGGCAGTCTCCATCCCTCGGGGCAGGCCGTTATTGCCTCATTCCAAGTGTAGTGGCGGCCGAAGACCATGTCCATTGCAGGGCTGCTCTTGTAGGAAACTCCCGATCCTGAATAGCCA
>JAGHSC010000077.1 GCA_018066065.1 Candidatus Cryptobacteroides faecihippi | reverse complement strand
GCTTCTTGATGTCCCAGATGCTCTCCCCTGTCCCGCGGCCGCGGCCGAAAAGGGAAATGTCGCGGGCATAGCTTTGAGGGTTGTCTGCACAGACGATTCCAAGAAGGGTGGACTTTCCCGAGCCGTTCGGTCCCATCAGCGACCAATGCTCACGCTTGTGAACGACCCAGTCGAGATCCTTCAGGATGGTTCTCTCCCCGTAGCGGATCGAGACCTTGTTCAGGCGTACGATCTCATCCGTGGAAGCCTGCCCGGCTGCGGGCGGAAGTACCGCGTCCTTTGAATAGTCACACGCGGAGTGGGACTCATTCCACTGAGCCAGAGTCACTTTCGGAAGCACGACTTCATCCTTCACCTCCACGACATGGGTCATGTAGTCAGGAATCTCATCCATGCGTGAGAGCACGAGGATGAGTCCGGTCCTGCCGCCTGAGATGATTGAATGAAGCTGGTCTTCCAGTACCTTCCTGGATCCGGCATCGAGGCCGACGAAAGGATTGTCGAGAATCAGGAGGCATGGCTCGAGGTCGAGGACCTTCGAGAGGCTGTGCTTGCGGAGCTCCCCGCTGGACATCAGGATCCTCTCATCCTCCACATCCCACGAATTCCATCTCTGCTGGAGATAGTAGTTCTGGTCCGTCTCCCCGCCGTAGCAGTCCTTGAATGCCAGGTACTTGACGTTCTCGCTGACATACTTGCGGGTCGGTGACGGGAAATTGTATTCGATGACACCCTTCTTCACAGGATGCCTTCCGATGATCATGTCGATGAGCTTGGTCTTTCCGGCACCGTTGCGGCCGACGATGGCGATGTGCTCACCCTGCTCGAGGGCGAAGTCGACCGGCGAGGCAAGCTGCCATTCCCGCACCATCGGGATGCCCGCCTCGATGCGCACTATGGGTGTGGAAGTCTCTGCCATCCGCTAGTAAACCTTCACCTTGAGCTTTGAATATGCTCTCTCGGCCTTTGCGAGCGCCTTTTCGACTGGCGCGTCAGTTCCGAGGCTGACGCCGACGCGGCGATGTCCCTTGATCTCAGGCTTCCCGAAGAACCTGACCTGGACACCAGGCTCCTCAAGAACCTTCTCGACATCCTGGAACTCATATTCAGTGGTGTTGCCTTCGACCACGATGGCCTTGGAAGCAGATGGTCCATAGAACCTTACGTCAGGGACAGGGAGTCCGAGGACGGCACGGGCATGAAGGGCGAACTCGGAGAGGTCCTGCGAGATCATGGTGACCATTCCGGTGTCGTGAGGTCTTGGGGAGACCTCGCTGAAGATGACTTCCTCACCCTTGACGAAGAGCTCGACACCGAAGATTCCGTAGCCGCCGAGGGCTGCCGTGATCTTGCCTGCGATCTCCTGAGCCTTCTTCTCGGCTGCCTCGCTCATTGCCTGAGGCTGCCATGACTCGCGGTAGTCTCCGTCCACCTGATGGTGTCCCACAGGCTTGAGGAAAGTGGTTCCTGCACTGTGGCGCACGGTGAGGAGGGTGATCTCGTAGTCGAACTTGACGAAGCCTTCGACGATGACCTTGCCGCCTCCTGCACGGCCGCCTTCCTGGGAGATCTTCCATGCCTGGTCGATCTCGCTTTCGTCATGGACGACGCTCTGGCCGTGGCCAGACGAGCTCATGACCGGCTTGACGACGCATGGGCATCCGATCCTGCCGACAGCGGCCTTGAACTCCTCCTCGGTCTGTGCGAACTCGTACTTAGAGGTCGGGAGGCCGAGTTCCTCGGCAGCCAGACGGCGGATTCCCTCGCGGTTCATCGTGAGGAAGGTTGCGTTGGCGGTTGGGATGACATTGTAACCCTTCTTCTCGAGCTCGATGAGCTTCGGAGTGGCGATTGCCTCCACTTCAGGGATGATGAGGTCAGGCTTTTCGTCTTCGATGACCTTGCTGAGGGCTTCGCCATCAAGCATGGAGAGGACGTGGGACGACTGGGCGACCTGCATTGCAGGGGCTCCGGCATACTTGTCGATGGCCACGACGTGGACGCCGTAGCGCTCGAGTTCGATTGCAACTTCCTTTCCAAGCTCTCCGGATCCGCAGAGAACAGCCTTCTTTCCGTGTGATGTGAATGGGTTTCCGATGTTTGCCATGCGTTGTTGTATTTGAGAATCCAAATTTACGAATAATATGCAAAAATGACCATAGAAAATGGTATATTTGCATAATAGCCATTGATAACACTGACTCATCTCCAGATGAAAAAGATACTCCTTTCAGCCATCATCCTTATGCTTTCAGCTGTTGCCGCGCCGGCACAGTCGATGTACAGGCCTGAGGAACACCACATTCCGGTACCGAGGGTGCCGAGAGTGATGGTCTTCGCAGGCGACACGATCCACCTCGACCGCGTCGACATAAGGGAGCGCATGGACAGGGAACTGATCGCGTTCACCTATTCACACACCAACTCGATCCTCATGCTGAAGAGGTCCGAGAGGATCTTCTCGCAGATCGTGCCCATCCTTCAGCTGCATGGGATCCCGGAGGATCTGAAGTACCTGATGGCCATCGAGAGCAACCTTGACCCGAGGGCGCTTTCAACCGCAGGGGCTGCAGGTCTCTGGCAGTTCATGAAGGTCACCGCGAGGGAGCATGGCCTGGTCGTGGACGAGGAGGTGGACGAGCGCTACAACATCGAGAAGGAGACCGAGGCAGCCTGCATCTACCTCAGGAGGGCATATGCGAAGTTCGGGACTTGGATGAACGTCGCTGCCAGCTACAACGGTGGTCAGGGCGGTCTCGCCAGAAAGCTCGAGGAGCAGAAGCAGAAGGATGCAATGGACCTTTGGATGGTGGAGAGACTTCGCGCTACATGTACAGGGTGCTCGTTGCGAAGTTGTTCTTCGAGAACCCTTCAGCCTTCGGCTTCATCCTGGATCATGACGACATCTACCCTGTCGTTCCCCCTAGGGAGACAGTCACGGTGACCGGTTCCATCCCTAGCCTGGTGGACTTCGCGCTGGAGCATGGGACAAGCTACAAGAGGCTGAAGGAGGCTAACCTGTGGCTCAGGGACAGCAAGCTGGTGAACAAGGCCAGGCACACGTTCTCAGTCATCATCCCTGGAGACTGAGGCTCCGCATTTGAATATTCAAGAAACTGTATATCAATCAATCTTAACAAACAACAGACTTATGCGCAAGAATCTTAGATGGCTCGCTGCTGCCGCCATGCTGCTCTGCGGAAGTGCTTTCGCGCAGGACGGCATCGCAACAGTCGAGAAGAACTTCAAGGACACTCCCCAGAGTCAGAAGCTCGCAGTCTACTGGTACTGGATGAACGGCAACATCAGCAAGGATGGTGTCGTCAAGGATCTCCAGTCCATGAAGGAGGTCGGCATCAACAGGGTGCAGATCGGCTTCATCGGACCTGGTCAGGGTTGCCCTGACGGTCCGGTCAAGATGTTCACCGACGAATGGTGGGAGATTGTCCACACAATGTTCAAGACTGCCGGTGACCTCGACATCGAGGTTGGTCTCTTCAATTGCCCGGGATGGAGCCAGAGTGGCGGTCCTTGGGTCAATCCTTCACAGTCGATGAGATACCTCGGCTACGCCAAGGACACTCTCGTCGGTCCTCAGAAGTTCGTAGGAAAGCTTCCTGAGGTTGGAGAGGATGCACAGGCAGTAAGATGCCTCGCCTTCCCTCTTTCAGAGGCTGCAGTCTGCTTCGCTTCAACCGAGGCAGAGGATGGCACCATCACATTCAAGGCTGACAAGGCAGGTGCCGTACGTTCAATCGTCATCAAGCCTGTCAGGGCCAAGGTCGCCGGCCATGCAGCTCTCTTCGCAAAGGTTGACGGCAAGCTCAGCCTCGTCGAGGACTTCAACATCGACCGCAGCAATGATGCGACCAACGTTGGTTTCGAGCCATACGCTCCGATCGTGATCTCGATCCCTGAGACTTGTGCAAGCGAGTTCGTCCTCAAGGTAAAGAAGGGTGTCGTTGCAAGTGCAACCCTTTCAGACAAGCCTGCAGTCGAGCGCTATCCTGAGAAGTCTCTCGCAAAGATGTGGCAGACTCCTCATCCTATGTGGGATGCCTACATGTGGCGCAGCCAGCCTGACTATGCAGGAATTGCGGCAGAGGACATCAAGGACATCACCGCCAGCCTTGCAGAGGATGGAACCCTCACATGGGAAGTTCCTGCAGGAAAGTGGGTTGTGATGCGTACAGCCATGCTTCCTACCGGAACCGTCTGCTCTCCTGCACCTACCGAGGGTACCGGTCTCGAGACCGACAAGATGAGCAAGGAGCACATCCGTGCACACTTCGACAGCTATCTTGGCGAGATCCTCAGGAAGATTCCTGCACAGGACAGAAAGACATTCAAGGTTGTCGTCGAGGACAGCTATGAGACCGGTGGCCAGAACTGGACCGACAATCTCATCGAGGACTTCATCAAGGCTTACGGCTACGATCCAGTCCCTTACATCCCTGTCATGAGCGGTGTCGTGGTCGGCAGCGAGGACATGTCAGACAGATTCCTTTGGGATCTGAGGCGTCTGATCGCAGACGAGGTTTCCTACAACTATGTCGGTGGTCTCCGCGAGGTCAGCAACGAGCATGGTCTCACGACCTGGCTCGAGAACTATGGTCACTGGGGATTCCCTGGAGACTTCCTCCAGTATGGTTCGCAGTCCGACGAGATCGGTGGTGAGTTCTGGAGCTTCGGCGACCTTGGCGACATCGAGAACCGTGTGGCTTCTTCATGCGGACATGTCTATGGCAAGCAGAAGGTCTGGGCTGAGAGCTTCACCTGCGGTGGCCCTGACTTCACCCAGTACCCTGGCCAGATGAAGCAGCGTGGCGACAGGTTCTTCACTGAAGGAATCAACGCTACCCTCTTCCATCTCTACATCCAGCAGCCTGACGACAGGACTCCTGGCATCAACGCATGGTTCGGCAATGAGTTCAACCGTCACAACACCTGGTTCTCTCAGCTCGATGTCTTCAACGACTACATCAAGCGTTGCAACTACATGCTCCAGCAGGGTCGCTACGTCGCTGACGTGGCTTACTTCCTCGGTGAGGATTGTCCTAAGATGACCGGTACCAGGGATCCTGAGCTTCCTGAGGGTTATTCATTCGACTATGTCAACGGTGATGTCATCATGGGTGCATGCATGAAGGATGGCAAGCTCACTCTTGCCAGCGGAATGCAGTACAGCGTTCTCGTCCTCCCTAAGATCAACACCATGCGTCCTGAACTCCTCGAGAAGATCGAGAAGCTCGTTGCCGATGGTCTTGTCATCCTTGGTCCTGCTCCTGAGAAGTCTCCTTCGCTCCAGGGCTATCCTGAGTGTGATGCCAAGGTCAAGGCAATCGCTGCACGCATGTGGAGGGACAATGTGGATCCATTCTCCCGTTCAGTCAAGTACGGCAAGGGCAGGGTCTACAAGGATGCTTCCCTCGAGCAGGTCTTCGCCGACATGGGTATCGCTGCTGATTTCACTTCGGACGATCCTGAGCTTCCGCTCCAGTTCATCCATCTCAGACTTGCTGACGGTGAGTACTACTTCGTTTCCAACCAGAGTGACAAGGCCATCTCATTCGATGGTATGTTCCGTGTGATGGGCAAGACTCCTGAGCTTTGGAACCCTCTCACGAAGGATGTGCGTGACCTTACCGAGTACAAGACTCTCAGCAAGGTTACGAAGGTTCCTATGAAGCTTGAGGCTTTCGAGAGTTCATTCATCGTCTTCAGGAAGAGCACTGACAAGGCTTCTTCAGATGGTTGCAACTATCCTGAGAAGTGTGTTGTGAAGACTCTTGATTCTTCGTGGACAGTTGCTTTCCAGGAGAACATGGGTGGTCCTGAGTCTCCTGTGACTTTCGATTCCCTCTACGATTGGACAACCAGCAATGATGTGCACATCAAGTACTTCTCTGGCAATGCTACTTACACCAACTCATTCAAGCTTAAGAAGCTTCCTGAGGGTGAGGTCTACATCGATCTCGGCAAGGTGATGGTGATGGCGAAGGTTAAGGTCAATGGTGAGTATGCCGGTGGTGTCTGGACTGCGCCTTACAGGCTCAACATCACTGGTTTGCTCAAGAAGGGCATGAACACCGTTGAGGTTGAGGTTGTGAACTGCTGGAGGAACAGGCTTATCGGTGAGAAGGAGGCTATCCCTCAGGCCGAGAGGTTCACTTTCCAGACTGCGACGTATCTCAACAAGGATTCCGAGCTTCAGCCTTCTGGTCTTCTCGGTCCTGTCGAGATCCAGACTTACAGCTATGCTAAGTAAGTGTAAAGGATAAAGAGTTGCGGGTGTGCAACCCGCATGCTTCGAGGCCGCTTCCCTTCTCCGGGAGGCGGCTTTCTTCTTTCCGCTCAGGATGTCTGTGGCTTCCAGCGTGGATGATGCGTCTGATTCGGAGGGGTCGTCCACAGAAATCACTAGCTCAGTGCGTCTGGCGTGGACGTCCCGCCCGAATGATGGGTATCGTCCACGCAATTCCCTAATCTGTGCGGCCTGGCGTGTATGATTCGCCTGATTCGAGCGGTCCTCCACGGAAATCACTAACTCACTGCGTCTGGCGAGGATGTGTCGGTCTAACGATGGGGAGCGCCCACGCGAATCCCTATTC
>JAGHSC010000249.1 GCA_018066065.1 Candidatus Cryptobacteroides faecihippi | reverse complement strand
CCTCAGGATTGAGGGATGTGAGCGGGTTGCGCTCGAAGTTCTGGTTTATCATGTCGGAGATGCTCGCCAGTGATCCGCCACCGGTGGTCATCGATCCCATTGCGACGGCCCCGATGGCTCCTCCTGTCGTGCTGATGGAGTTCGCTCCCCTGTCGGGACCGTAAATCGGGACTCCGTCGATGACGTACAGAGGGTTGTTGTCACCCATGATGGAACTGACACCACGGATGGTCAGAAGGTTGGCCGAGCCAAGTCCTCCTGAGGAAGTGGAGACGAACACACCTGCTGCCATACCGGTCAGCAGCTGGTCGAGAGTTGCACCTGCAGGCCTTACCTCCGGGAGCTTGACCGTGGAGATCGCTCCTGTGACATTGCGCCTGTCCTGGGTGCTGTAACCTGTGACGACGGCATCGGATATCGCGAATGCACTGTCCTCAATGAGCACAGCATTGATGTAGCGGCGGTTCCCTACCTTCTCGGCCTTTGAGATGTAGCCAAGCATGGCGTAGGTGATCGTCGAGTTGTCACTCACTGTTATCGTGTATCTTCCATCCGCTTCAGTGAATGTGGCGGATGATGTCCCTTCGACGTAGACTGCAACACCTGCAAGAGGCTTGGAGCCTTCGTCAGTCACTTTTCCAGAAACCGTAACCTGGGTCTGACCCCAGGCTACGGTAAGCTGAAAGAGTGCCAGAAAGGAGATTGTAAATACCCTTATCCGGTTCATTTATCAAGAAAGATTATTTGATGCGTTTCTTCCAAGTGTCGAGGATGACCTCGTCGGTAGGAGCAGGAGCTGCATAGTTACCGGTAGAAGCCTTGCGGCCACCGAAGATCCAGAGCATGTCACCATCGACAACGGTAACAGGACGGAGACGTGGCTCGAAGGTTTCCGGCATTGCCATCTCACCTGCAAGTGGAGTCCAGTTGAGACCGTCGGTTGACCTGTAGACAACATTGGTGGTCTTTCTGCCGTCGACCTCGTCGAGGGACTCGCCACCGACCATGTACATCACACCGTTGTTGCCGACAGCCACTCTCATGCCCCAGGCAGCGCCGAAGCCGGCAGGCTGATCGCCGACAGTCCAGGTTGTACCGGCGTCAGCTGAAGAGGAAACAGTTTCGAAGACCCACTCTGGGTGAGTTGGAGCAAGGTAGTTTGCGAAACCACCGACATTGAAGATCTTTCCGCCGAACTCGAAGGCAGCGCTGTTGCCCCTTGTTCCAACTGCGGCACCGTAGTTCTCTGCGCCCTTTGCGTCAGGATCTTCAACCCAGTTGAGACCGTCCTCAGAGACGCAGACGCACTGCTGAGGCTGGAACATACCGAATGAGCATGCAAGACCGCCGAGGTTGACGAGCTTGTCACCGACAACGACGAACTTAGGATCGACGTGTCCTCTCATGCTGACAGGCATCTCTGACATGGTCTTTGAGACAGACTCCCAGTTGACACCGTCAGAGGTGTAGTAGATTGCGTAGTTCATGATGGTAGGCATGCCGAACATTGCCTCTGCAGGGGTACCGTCCTCGCAGGTTCCGTAGATGTGGCCACCAGCGTAGGCGAAGAGCTTGTCCTTGAAGACGACGAGACGTGAACCGTAACCACCGACGACAGGGATGTTGGTGTCGACCTTGGTCCAGCTGATTCCGTCAACTGACTTGTAGACATGGTAGAGAGCAGGATTTGCATCTGCTGTTCCTTCTGGATAGGTAGAAGTAATGGCCCAGAATTCGCCCTTGAACATGACGATGTCGTACCATGCTGCCTGAGGGAAGCCGGCCTTGGTCATGTCAGCGTTGACTCTCTTTCCTTCGGTCTCTGACTTGTCGTTTGCATCGGCAACGACAGTGATGGTGTAGATGTGCTCCTTGCTGCCCTTGACTGCCTTGACAGTGACAGGTGCAGAGAAGTCAGCTGAGGTCTCACCATTGACGACTGGCTGGCCATTGAGGGTTACGTCAGTCTCGAGAGTTGCAGTGTAGTTGATCTTCATCACGAGGAGTGATGCAGGAAGGCCCGGCTCGATTGGGTCAGCCTCGTTGTTGATGGCGTAGGTAACCTGGTCGACAGCGCAGTCGACGGTCTGGCCATTAGGCATTGTGAGCGACATCGTGAGGATGCCGAATGCTGCTTCCTCTTCCTTCTTGCAGGAAGAAAGGAGAAGTGAAGCTGCAGCGAGTACGCAAACTACCAGCTTGGCACTCATCTTAAGATTGAACTTCATAAAGCTTTAATTGATTGGTTGTTTATTCGTAATGGTTCGTTGTCCTTCTGAGGGGAATCTGCTACATCATGCCCATCATGGTCATGCCGGTGGAAGCGGTCTCCTTCTCCTTTGGAGCGCTGGAGCCGCCGCCGAGTACATATTCAATGGTCTCCTTGATGGTCTCGCCGCGGAGGTTCTTTGCGACGATCTTGCCTTCCTGGTCGAGGAGGATGATGAATGGGATGCCGCTGAACTGATAGAGGTCGGTGAGCTCGCTGCCTGCGTTTGGAGCGAGTGCCTGAGGCCAGCTCATGCCTTCCTCTTCCATGGCCTTGCGCCATGCTTCCTCCTTGTTGTCGATGGAGACAGAGAGGAACTCGACGCCCTTGTCCTTGAACATCTCGTAGTACTTCTTGAGGTTAGGGACCTCGCCGCGGCATGGGCCGCACCATGATGCCCAGAAGTCGATGAGGAGGATCTTTCCGCGGAAGTCCTGAGGGCCGACCTTGCCTCCGTCAGGGGTGTCGACGGTGAAGTCAGGAGCAACCTGGCCAGGCTTCATCCTCATGATCTTCTCCCTTTCCTGAGCCACCTGCTCGCGGTAGGCTGCTGCAGGTGCGTAGCCTGGGTTGGCCTTTTCGATCTTCTGGAGGCTGGTCTCGATGAGTTCCTCGTCAGCGACAGGGTCGAGGGTGCGGATGATTGCCATCGCGCTGGTCGACGAGCCGTACTTCTCGAGGAGGAAGAGAGAGCGCTCCTGGGTGTCCTTGTAGTTGGCTTCGTAGAGGCTGGTGGAGAGGCGGGACTTGTCCTGCTCGGATGCGAACTCAGACCTGTAGGCGGCCTGCGAGATCGCGATCATGTTCTGATAGTTGCGGTAGGAGTTGTAGTTGAGCTCGTTCATCAGCTCGTTCTTCTCGCCGCCGTAGATGCGAACGTAAGGTGGGTTCTTGATGACGATCTTGGCTGTGTCCTTTCCGCGGAAGTTGACGGTAAGGTCCTCATCCTCAGCCCAGATGGAGACGTTCTGCCAGTAAGAGCAGATGAGGGCGTAGACGCCAGGATTCTCGACCTTGAGAGTCATCTCGTAGTTGTTGTTCTCGTCGAGAGGTGCAAACGCGAGGGTGTCGGCAGTACGTCCGTAGCCGGAGAGAACGCAGACATAGTAGCCAGGGTCTGCAAATTCGACATGACCCTTGATTGTGATCGTGTCCTTCTTCTTTGAACACGATGCAAGAGCGATCAGTGCCACAAGGCACGCAAGACAGAATTTCTTCATGTGATTGTTATTGCAATGTAACTGTTATTGTTTCTTCTCTGGGTGGGAGACAGGTCTCGCCTGAGCATGCCTGTGCACGGGCCTTGACGGTGACCTTGGCGCCCTTCTTTCCGGTGACTTCCTGGACGAAGCGCACCTTTCCTTCGTAGATTCCGACCTTCATTCCGTAGAGCTCGTCATCGATCTTGTGGGATGCAGGTGCGGAAAGCTTGCCCTTCAGAGCGGCCTTGCCAGAAGGAATGACCTGAATCTCAGCGGCAATCGGGCCGTCCTCTGAGTAAGGGCCCATGTCGTACATGTGGAATGAATCGGGGATGACGGCAGTGATTTCGATGTTGAAACCGTTCTGAGTCTTGACTGACTTGGCTGCCCACTTGATGCCCTGCGCCATGGAAGGCAGAGAAGAGAGCACAAGAAGAGCCAGCAATGAGAATAGTCTGATTGTCTTCATCTATTATACTACTACTAACGTACTACTTTTCGCAAAAATATAAAATTAATGCTAAAAATCATATCTTTGTTTAAACCAACAATTGGGATGAAGAGACTGATGCAGAAGATAGTCCTCATGGCGACCGTGTGCCTCTGCACGCATGGTCAGGGCATCTCTGCGCAGGAGGCAAGGTTCTCCACGGACACCATCGTCACGCGTTATAATATTCATTCCCAGATGTTTTCGCCTGAGAAGCTGTACCTGCACCTGGACAGGGGCGCGTACTGCGCGGGCGAGACGATCTGGTTCTGCGGGTACCTCAGGAACGCTTCGGAAGTGCGTGAGGGGGCCGGGAGCAATTTCATCTACGTGGAGCTTGCGAGGCCTGACGGCAGCGTCGAGAAGAGGGTGAAAGTCAAGCGCAGCGGAGAGTCTTTCCCTGGCTATCTCTTTCTGCCTGAGGATCTTGAGCGCGGAAAATACTTCATCAGGGCGTACACTCTTTCGCAGCTGGATGCTGCCGATGAGTTCCTTTTCCACCAGGAGCTGACCATCCTGGGGCCGGAGCCTCAGAGCCGCAGGAAGCACAAGGGCGATGAGGGCGGAAGGGATGTGACTTTCTACCCCGAAGGCGGGCGTTATTTCGAGGGCTCCCCTTCCCGGATCGGAGTCAAGGTGATGGACCACAGCGGCAGAAGTCTGGACCTCCGGGGCGAGGTAATATGCGAGGACGGCAGTGTGGTCGCGGGCTTCGAGACTTATCACGATGGCATGGGCCAGATCCAGTTCATCCCGGAGCCCGGAAGGAGGTACATGCTGAAGTGCGAGGATGGTGAGATGCTTCCTCTGCCGGCGCCGGCCTCCGATGGCGCAACCATCTCAGTGACAAGGTATTCTGGAAAGTTACTGGTGCGGATCTGCGGTGTAACGCCGGGGCGGTACAGCCTGCTTCTCCGCGACATTTCCTCAATGCGTCCCGTCTCCGAACTCAACCTTTCCGGCGCGGGCGAACCCGTCTCGTTCCTCATCTCGGAGAGCGACCTTTCGGAAGGCATCAACCACCTCATCCTGATGGACGGAAACGGCCGCATGGTCTCGGAGCGCCTGCTGTTTGAATATTCAAGTGCGCAGCCTTCCCTTCAGGTTGCGGGCGGTGTCAAAGGCAGCGGCATCAGGGAGCCTGCGTCC
>JAGHSC010000172.1 GCA_018066065.1 Candidatus Cryptobacteroides faecihippi | reverse complement strand
GCCTTCCTCAGATTCAAGAAGCGTCCGATCAAGTTCGCCGCACTCAAGCTGCTGTTCATAGGAATCAACATAGGCCTCAACCTGACCTATTTCGTACTCCTTCCGAAGCTCGGACTCAATCCGTTCGGAATCTACGACCAGGGCATCCAGGTGGGCTACGTCTTCTACATCAACCTGTTCTGCACGGCATTCATCACATTCCTTTTCTGGGAAGAGCTCAAGGGCTTCAAGTCCGGATTCGACTGGAAGCTTCTCCGCAGGATGCTCTCCTACAGCTGGCCGATCCTCGTGCTCGGAATCGCAGGAATCCTCAACCAGACAGCATCCCAGATCATCTACCCGCTCGTCAAGACTGGTGAAGAGGGCGTCAGGGAACTCGGCATCTACGGAGCCTGCATCAAGATTGCAATGATCATGGCGATGATCACCCAGGCATTCCGCTACGCCTACGAGCCATTCGTCTTCGGCAGTTCCAAGGACAAGGACAGCAAGGAAATGTACGCAGTGGCGATGAAGTACTTCATCATCTTCACCCTGCTCGCATTCCTCTGCGTCGTCGGCTTCATGGATGTCCTGAAGTACATCATCGGAGCAGGCTACCGCGAGGGACTCAAGGTCGTGCCGATTGTCATGGTGGCAGAGATCATGATGGGTGTGTACTTCAACCTCTCGTTCTGGTACAAGCTGATCGACAAGACATTGTGGGGAGCCCTGTTCTCAGGGATCGGCTGCATCGTGCTCTTCGCCGTCAACCTCATCTTCATCCCGAAGGTCGGCTACATGGCCTGCGCATGGGCAGGAGTGGCTGGCTACGGAACCGCAATGGTACTCTCCTACCTTGTCGGACAGAAGAAGTACCCTATCGCCTACCCTCTCGTGGACATCGCCGTCTATGTTGCGGCTGCAGCCATCCTCTATTTCGGCATGACGCTGACAGCCAAGTACTTCGGTACAGTCCTCGCCATCGCTGCGAACTGCGTCATGATCCTGGCGTTCTGCGCGCTCATCATCAAGAGGGACCTGCCTCTCTCAGGTCTCCCGGTCATCGGAAAGTATTTCAGGAAATCTGCCTGAGCACCGCTGAGCGGTACTTTACGGTCTGGTATCCCGAACGGAATATCAGATGGGCATAGTATGCCGCGAAGAGAAGGTGGACGGACATGTTCCCCTGTGGGTGGAGAAGCAGGCTGCCGATGAACCAGGTCGCGAAGAACGAGACGACGCATCCGATGTTCGAGTCACGCATCGCCCTGGTTGCAGTCGCACCGATGTAGATGCCATCCCACATGAATGCAGGACAACCCACGAGCGGGATGAGTGCCAGCCATGGCATGAACGCCCTCGAAGCGTCGACAACCACCGCATCCTCGGTCATCAGCCTGAACATAGGCATTCCAGCGAAGGCATAGATGGCGACGAACAGCAGCCCTGTGCCCATGCACCAGAGGAACGACCTGCGCACCGTGATATTCACACCTGCAGCATCCCTTGCTCCGATGAAGCGGCCCGTAAGTGCCTCACCGGCGTAGGCAAAGCCATCCGAGAAGAATGAGAAGATCATCAGGAGCTTCATCATGATCGAGCACATCGCGAGGAGCACGTCTCCGAACCGGGCGGAAATGGCGGAGAATCCAAGATAGACTGCAATGAGGCAAAGAGACCTGACAAACAGGTCGGAGTTGACGGAGATGAACTGCTTCATCCCTCGCCTGTCGAAGGCATCCCGCAGCGACGTGGCAGTGAATGCGCCCCTGAACCTTTCCGAATATCTGAATGCGACGATGGCCAATCCAAGCACCAGGCCGCTGTACTGCGCAACGACGGTTCCGACTGCGACTCCGGAGAACCCCAGCCCATGGAATCCAAGTGAAGGCAAGCCAAGCGCAAGGAATATGCTGGCTGCGATGTTCAGTCCGTTCACGAAGATGTCGGTGACCATGGAGGAGACGGTGTCCTGCATGCCGATGAACCAGCCTCGGATCACCATGAGTGACAATGTGGCAGGTGCACAGAGAATCCTTATGCGGAAATACCTGAGTGCCAGTGACATCACATCATTGGAGCAATCGACGAACGAAAAGAACAGTTTCTGGAACGGCCACTGGAGGAGAAGCATCAGGATGGCGATCGAGACTGAGGCGCCGAGGCCGCGGATAAGATTCCTGGCACAGTCTCCCCAATCCTTGCGCCCATAGGCCTGGGATGTCATGCCTCCTGTCCCGGCTCTGAGAAAGCCAAAGTTCCAGTAAAGGACATCGAACATCAGCGAACCGATGGAAACACCGCCGATCAAGGCTGCCGCAGAGGAATCGAGATGTCCGGCAACGGCAATGTCCACCATTCCCACAAGCGGGACGGTGAGATTGGCAAGGATGCTGGGCAGGGCCAGCCTGAGGATTTCCCTATCGATTGGTAGGATACTTTCTGGCGAGTTCCTCAAGATCGGAGTTCGGATTGATGTTTTTCTCCATCCTGACGATGGTCTTCACGAAGGTCTTCAGATCCTCTTCCGGGATCCCGCCAAGGATCTTGGCTGCTGCTTCGAAAGATAGCCTGGTGACATCCGCCTGGATGTTCCTGGACACGGTGGTCACCTTGATGAGGTTCTGCCTCCTGTCCTTCGGGTTGCTGATTCTCTTGACAAGATTGCGTGCCTCGAGTCCATCGATTAGCTTGACGATGGAGTTCTTGTCCCTCATTGTGATGTCAGCGATCTGCTGCTGGGTAAGGACACCCTCATCCCACAGCGTGTCCATGACGAGGAACTGCTCAGGAGTGAGGTTGTAGCCTCCCTTCTGAAACACCTCTGCCAGACACTGCTTCATGTTGCTGTGAAGGATGTTGGTGAACAAGATTATCTGCTTTTCAAGTACCATGGTAAAAGTTTACGACTGTACACGGTTAGACAATCGCAAATATAACCATATAACTTGGAAAAGAAAGAATTTTTTAACGGAACTTCTTGTCTTCCTCGAGCATTCCAAGATAGGAATTGTAGCGTTCGAGGGTGATCGTTCCCTCATCGACCGCCTTCTTCACGGCACAGCCCGGCTCATGGGTGTGGGTGCAAGGCGAGAAACGGCAGTCGTGGGATGCCTTGAGCATCTCCGGGAAGTACAGGGCAATCTCTTCCTTCTCAAGGGAGACAAGTCCGAATCCCCTGATGCCAGGGGAATCGATCATGAAGCCTCCGCATGAAAGAGGATACATCTCGTAGAGAGAGGTCGTGTGCGTGCCCTGGAGATGGGCAAGCGAGATGTCGCCCACCTTCGGGTCGAGGGATGGATCGAGTGCCTTGATCAGGGAGGACTTACCTACTCCGGACTCGCCGGAGAAGAGGCAGACCCTGCCATCCTCGGGCGTGCCGATCGCTGCCCTGAGCTCGTCCAGGCCTTCACCCGTGAGGGCGGATGTCTCGATCACAGGATAGCCGGCATTCTCGTAGATGCGGTGAAAATCAGCCAGTTCCTCAGGAAATTCCTTCCTGAAGATGTCCACCTTGTTCAGGACAATCGTGGCTGGGATTCCGTAGACTTCGCAGGTGACCAGGAGACGGTCGAGGAATGGAAGCTTTATCTCAGGGAAATAGAGAGTCACGACCAGGAAGGCCCTGTCGATGTTGGCGGCGATGACATGCGACTGCCTGGAAAGATTCGTGGAGCGGCGGACAAGATGATTCTTCCTGGCAAGGATCTCCACTATCGATGCCGGATTGGTCATCGATGGCTCGACGGAGCATTCGTAGGTCACGACATCTCCGACGGCCACAGGATTGGTGGACCCGCTGCCGCTGAGACGGACCTTGCCCTTGAGCACGGCCGGGAACGGATTCCAGCCCGGAAGCTCCGAAAGCATGAAATGGCTTCCCGCATTCTTTACGACTGTTGCCTTTCCTTTCATTCCGCCTGAGTTTTATGATCATTGTCAAAGGAGCGCTGCGCACGGAGACGGGCAGCAGTGAAATGCCAGAGGACGACGCCCACTGCCACGGACACATTCAGTGAATGCTTGGTGCCGAACTGAGGTATCTCAAGGCTCATGTCGGAGGCATCGACGACGTCCTGCCTGACTCCGTCGACTTCATTTCCGAAGACAAGGGCATACCTGCCGCCTTCCGCCAGTGCCGAGGGCACAAAGGATTCCATGCTCACGGAATTGACTGTCTGCTCGACACTTATGACGGTGTAGCCATCGGCCTTCAGGGCAGCGACCGCATCCATGGTGTCCTTCGCATAGGACCATGGAACGCTGTCCTCCGCACCTAGACCGGACTTGTGGATCTCCGCCGAGGGTGGAGTCGCGCATATTCCGCAGAGCCAGACCCTGTCCACCTTGAAGGAATCGCTGCTGCGGAAGGCTGAGCCCACATTGTGCGCACTGCGAACATTGTCGAGCACGACGACGATTCCGGAGTCAGGCAGAGCCTTGTACTCCTCGACGCTGACGCGTCCCAGTTCTATGTTCAGCAGTTTCCTGTCCTTCATGATCGACGTCCAAACTATGCACAAAGATAGCAAATGCCTTCGAAAATGCTTATCTTTACACGAACAAACCGACAATAGGATGATTTCAGAAGAAATGATACTCTCCGCGGTGAAGGATCTCTTCCGCGACATCGAGTTCACCGCAGAGCCTGCAGGGCTCTATGACCCGCTGAGATACATGATCAGGATTGGAGGCAAGAGGCTGCGTCCATGGCTCTGCCTGACCACATATTCACTCTACAAGGACAGCTTCACACCGGAGATACTCGGACCGGCATCGGCCCTCGAAGTGTTCCACAGCTTCACGCTGATCCACGACGACATCATGGACAAGTCCCCGATGAGAAGAGGTGTCGACACCGTCTGGAAGAAATGGGACGCCGACACGGCAATCCTCTCCGGCGACGTGATGTGCATCGACAGCTATGCCAGGATGGCGACCGCCCCTTCCGAAGTCATGCCGCAGGTGATGGCTCTCTTTTCGAAGACGGCTGCGGAAGTCTGTGAAGGTCAGCAATATGACATGGAGTTCGAGAATGAGGAGACCGTCCCGATGGAGGACTATGTCAAGATGATTGGGCTCAAGACCGGTGTGCTCCTGGCCTGCTCGTCCCAGATGGGTGCCCTGATTGCAGGCGCAAGCGAGGAGGACTGCAGGAATCTTTATGAATATGGATTCAAGCTCGGACTTGCCTTCCAGGTGGCAGACGACTGGCTGGATGCATTCGGAGACGCAAAGGTGTTCGGCAAGCCGATCGGAGGCGACATCGTCAACTCGAAGAAGAGCTGGCTCACGGTACGGGCCTTCGAGAAGGGAGACGAGGCCACAAGGGCTGCCCTTGCCGAGGCGATGGCCATCATCCCTGCCGACGAGGAGGGAAAGAAGGCGAAGATCGACAAGGTGATGGACATCTACCGCAGGCTCGATGTCGGCAGCGATGCCCTCAAGGAGATTGAATCCCTCACGGCCGACGCACTCTCTTGCGCAGCGAAAGCGGCCTCCGGAGAAGGTCTTGCGATGCTTGAGAGCTTTGCGAACCGCCTGGTCGGAAGGACCCGATAACAGATTTATTCGAGGCAAAAGAGTGCTGCAGATATAGTTTTATAGGGTTTTTTGTTGTAACTTTGAAAACTTTTCCGAAGGAAATCGGACAGCACTGAAATACTATACTTACAATATGAAACAGGATCTTCAGATTTTCGATCTGATCAGGAATGAAAAAGAAAGGCAGTCTTCAGGACTGGAATTGATCGCATCAGAGAACTACGTAAGCGACAACGTACTCGAGGCAATGGGCTCCATCTGCACCAACAAGTATGCAGAGGGTTACCCTGGGAAAAGATACTATGGCGGATGCCAGGTAGTCGACCAGATCGAGCAGGTTGCCATCGACCGTCTTTGCAAGATCTATGATGCTGAATATGCAAACGTTCAGCCTCACTCCGGAGCGCAGGCCAACATGGCTGTCATCATGGCATGCCTCAAGCCGGGCGACACCTTCATGGGACTTGACCTTTCACAGGGAGGTCACCTCACCCACGGTTCACCTGTCAACGCATCCGGCATCCTCTACAATGCAGTTGCATACGGCCTCGACGAGGAGACAGGTCTCATCGACAACGACAAGATGGAGCAGACGGCACGCGAATGCAACCCGAAGCTCATCATCGGCGCTGCCTCAGCCTACTCACGCGAGTGGGACTACGAGAGGATGCGCAAG
>JAGHSC010000036.1 GCA_018066065.1 Candidatus Cryptobacteroides faecihippi | reverse complement strand
CGAAGATCCTGTTGAGCGCGCACATGGCTGCCCTTTCCTCGAAATCAACTCTCTCTCCCATGGCGTTTTTTGACGGTGAAGGTAGGAAAAAAGACTTGCCCGAAGATGTCCTCCGGGCAAGTCTTTTACGTTTCTTTAAGATTTTTCCGTTTCTGTGCCTCTTTTCTAGAGGACGAGCATCGCGTCGCCGTAAGGTCCGAAGCGGTAACCCTCTTCAAGGGCGACCTTGTAGCCGTTCATGACGTTCTCGAATCCTCCGAAGGCTGCGACTGCCATGAGCATCGTCGACTCTGGAAGATGGAAGCCGGAGACTACTGCATCCGGAATCGAGAAGTCATAAGGTGGGAAGATGAACTTGTTGGTCCATCCATCGTAAGGCTTGACCTCGTGCGTGGTTGTGATGTAGGTCTCGAGTCCCCTGAGGACCGTGGTGCCGATGGCGACGACCTTGTGGCCGCTGTCTTCGCAGCGTTGATGATGTTGCAGGCCTCATCGGTGATGATGAGCCTCTCGGAGTCCATCCTGTGCTTTGAAAGGTCTTCCACATCAACCCTGCGGAACTGGCCGATGCTCATGTGCTCGGTGATGAACGCCTTGTTTATGTCCTTGAGGATCATTCTGTTGAACAGCTCACGGCTGAAATGGATACCGGCTGCCGGGACTGCAACGGCGCCTTCGTTTCTCGCGAAGATCGTCTGGTAGTTCTCGTTGTCCTCCGGTGTGATCTTGTCCTTGACCCATTTCGGGACAGGGATCTCTCCAAGGCTGAAGAGATGCTGCTTGAAGTCCTCGTACGGTCCATCGTAGAGGAACCTGAGGGTACGTCCCCTGGAGGTGGTGTTGTCGATTACCTCTGCGACAAGGCTCTGGTCGTCTCCGAAATAGAGCTTGTTGCCTATCCTTATCTTTCTTGCAGGGTCCACGATGACATCCCAGAGATGCTGCTCCCTGTTGAGTTCGCGGAGGAGAAAGACCATGATGTCAGCTCCGGTCTTTTCCTTCTTGCCGTAGAGCCTGGCCGGGAACACCTTTGTGTCGTTGAAGACAAAGGTGTCGCCTTTTCCGAAATAGTCGATGATGTCCTTGAAAAGCCTGTGCTCGATTTCTCCGGTGTCCTTGTGGATGACCATCAGGCGGCATTCGTCACGCCATCTGGTTGGTTCCTGTGCGACACGGTCCTTGTGGAGAAGAAATTGGAATTGAGAAAGTTTCATGTTCGTCTGCTGCCCACTCCTATTGAGTGACACTTATTTTATACGGATTAATCCTGCGAATTGTTTCAAGCCAGGATGCAATCATCTGAAATTTCTGAACACTACCATGATTGAAGGGTAGGTGTCCTTCAGGAAGGCCGGCAGGGATCCCCTGGAGACCCATGCTGCCTTGGTGATGTCCTCCTCGGTCTGCGGGGTCAGGTCGACCGGGTCGGTGTAGAGCATGGAGTACCACCAGGTGTGCTTGAGGTGCCAGATCCCGTCTCTGATGTAGCAGTGGTCCGTGATGCAGACCAGGTCTTCGAGCACCAGGTCTCCGAGTCCGGTCTCTTCCTGGACCTCGCGCATGGCCGTGACCGTTATGTCCTCTCCTTTCTCCTGATGTCCCTTCGGCAGGTCCCAGAGACCGTTCCTGCTGATCAGCAGAACGTCATCCCTCCTGTTCGAGACGACTCCTCCGGCGGCGTTGACTTCCTTGAACTGTGAACAGAAGACCTTGTAGGTCGCTTCCTCGTCGTCTGACGGGACGTAGATCCTGGCCAGCGAGCCTGAGGCTTCGAACATCCTGACGATGTGCCCGATGTCCGGAGTGTCGCCAAGATGCAGTTCGACGGCGTTCGGGTCGGTCAATGCCTGCTCCTTTGGAGAGCAGATGGTGAGACATCTTCTTTCGATGTAGATCTTGTGCATCCGGGACTGGAAATTAATTACTATATTTGTAAGTTATGTGCAAAGTTAAGAAATCATCCAACGATATGAAACCTACAGACAGAACTCTTGCCAGCGAACTTCTTCGCATCAAGGCAGTCCTTCTCCGTCCGGACCAGCCGTTCACATGGGCTTCCGGATGGCATTCTCCAATCTACTGCGACAACCGCAGGATCCTTTCGGATCCAAAGCTCAGGTCCGACGTGGCCGGCTGGCTTGCCGGCATCGCAATGGAGAAATATCCTGAGGCAGAGGTGGTCGCCGGTGTCGCAACCGGAGCCATCGCCCACGGTGTCCTTGCTGCAGACAAGATGGGCAAGCCATTTGTCTATGTCCGTCCGAAGCCGAAGGATCACGGAACCGGCTCGCAGATCGAAGGAGTCCTTCCGCAGGGAGCAAAGGTCGTCGTCATCGAGGATCTCATCTCCACCGGAATGAGCAGCCTTGCCGCTGTGAAGGCCCTCAGGGATGCCGGCGCCGAAGTCCTTGGAATGGTTGCCATCTTCACTTATGGCTTCCCTGTCGCCGCACAGCAGTTCGCCGAGGCTGGAGTGAAGCTTGACACTGTCTCCAACTATGGCGCCCTCATCGAGGAGGCCACGGAGACCGGCTATGTCAAGGAGTCCGACACTGAGATCCTCAAGCAGTGGAGGGAGAATCCTTCCGAGTGGATGAAATAGTTTCCGGGACGTATGGCAACTGACGTAATCAGCAAGCATGGGTTTGTCTCGAAGCAGCCATTCGAGCTTTATATGGCCTTTGTGGACATGCGCAACTTCCTCCAGTTCCTCCCGGAGGACAAGAGGGGAGATGTCGAAGCCGACTATGACTCCATCTCCGCCACTGTCCAGGGCATGAAGATCGGGATCATGGTGAAGGAGCGTGTGCCTTATTCCAGGATCGAGTTCGTCGACAATGGCGCGCCGTTCGGATTCGCCGGCTCGCTCCATTTCGATGCCGTTCCGTCGGATCCGTCCAAGACGGATTTCCATGTCGAGTTCCATGCCGACCTGAACTTCATGATGAAGATGCTCATCGGCGGCAAGCTCAAGGAAGCCATGGACAAGGTCGTGGACGGGCTTGTCGCGATGTCCGAGGGACGTCTCCCGGACGGAGTGGACGAGGCAACCTTGAAGAAGATGCAGGAAGAGCTTGCCAGGAGGCAGGGTTGACGGAATGCTGGACAGGGAAGGAATCCAATTGAGAGACATCCTTTGCAGGGCTGTCGGTCCGGACAGGGCCGACCGGGCCTTCGATGCCATGGGCTCGGCTCCTTCCGTGTCGGTCAGGGTCAATCCGTTCAAGGTGTCCGACCCTGAGTCATTCGCTGCGGCTCACTTCGGATGCGGAAGCTCGCCTGTGCTGTGGAGCAGATGCGGATTCCTTCTGGACCAGCGTCCGCAGTTCACGCTTGACCCGCTTTTTCATTGCGGCTGCTACTATGTCCAGGATTCGTCGGCGATGGCTGTCGGCCATGTCGCCAGGGAATCCATGGAACGGATCGAGGCTTCCGGACGCCCTGTCAGGGTACTGGACCTCTGTGCCGCTCCGGGCGGCAAGACCACTGACCTGGCCGCCTCGCTCAGGGAAAGGTATGGGGACGGCTTTGTACTTGTCGCCAACGAGGTGATGAAGAACAGGGCCTCGGTGCTGGCCGACAATGTCGCTCTCTGGGGCGATCCGAACGTCATCGTGACCAGTGTGGATCCAAAAGCCTTTGCCAGCCTTCCGGGGTTCTTCGACATGATCGTGGCTGATGTCCCATGTTCGGGTGAAGGCATGTTCCGCAAGGAGGAAGCTGCCGTCGAGGATTGGTCCGAGGCTGCCGTGGACCTCTGTGCTTCCCGTCAGAGGCGAATCGTCGCAGACGTCTGGCCTTCGCTCCGCCAAGGCGGCATCCTTGTCTATTCGACATGCACCTTCGAGAAGGCGGAGAATGATGACAATGTGGAATGGATCGCTTCCGAGCTTGGTGGCATGGTCCTTGGTTCAGACCTTCCGTCCATGGAAGGGGTGATCCCCACGGCGACCGGAAGCCTGCTTGTCCCTGGATTCGTGAATGGGGAGGGGCAGTTTGCCGCAGCCCTGGAGAAGACGGCTGCGCAGGAAGAGAGATCATTTCCGCGCAAGTCGAGGCAGAAGGGGCCTGCAAGGACATCCTCCGGAGCTCTGGAGAAGACCAAGGGAGGCCTTCTCATCCATGTGCCGGCTGCCATTTCGGAAGAGGCTGAGATCCTCGAGGTCCTTCATCCTCTGATGTGCGGAGTGGCCCAGGGCACGGTCAAGGGCAGGGACCTGGTCCCAAGCGCGGACCTGGCCTTGAGCATCTCGCTCGGAGAGGGGCGCTTCCCGATGGTGGAGCTCGACAGGGCAACCTCGCTGAAGTTCCTTCACAGGGACACGATCGTGCTTGACGGCGCGCCGCGCGGCTTCCTGGTTGTCTGCCACGAGGGCCACCCGCTCGGCTTCGTGAAGAACCTTGGGAACAGATGCAACAACCTCCATCCCCAGGAAAGGAGGATCAGAATGGATATTAATGAACAATAGTTTTTTGAATATGAAGAGATTCGTGATTTTTCTCCTTGCCGCGGCCCTCTGCGCTGTTTCGCTGCAGGCCCAGACAAAGACACAGGAAGAATACCATGACCGCTACCAGATGCTGATCTCGCGCCTTGGCGTGGATGGTGTCGGCGTCGAGACTCTGCTCAACCGCTGGGGAGAGGACTATCCCGAGGATGTCGACATGCTTCTCGGAAAGTTTGCATACTACCTGTCCAAGAGCCGTTCCAATGACGTGAAGGTACTGGACCAGGACAAATACCTTGGAGAGCCGCCTACCCTGACTCTCAAGGATTCCCTCGGCAACGATGTCAAGTACTTCTCTGTCACTGAGTACGACGATGAGATCTTCGGAAAGTCCGCCCAGGCTGTGGACAGGGCGATCGAGCTGAACCCGTCCAGGCTTGACCTCAGGCTCTTCAAGATCTCGGCCCTGATCGGCTACGAGAAGGAGAGCCCGGACATGGCCCTGTCGAATCTCAAGGCTTTGATCGACTACAACGGCCAGAATCATCCGGAGTGGACCTATCCTGGTCTTGAAATGGATGACGAGGCTTTCGCGGCGACCATCCAGGAGTACTGCTATGCCTTCTTCAGGATGGGAATCCCTGCCGGCTACGAGGCCTTCAGGGAACTCTCCGAGAAGATGCTCTCGTACTATCCTTCCAATCCTCTCTACATGACGAACATCGGATCCTACCATTTCGTCTACAAGCACGACAACAAGACAGCCCTGAAGATCTACAACAAGGTCCTCAAGAAGCATCCGGACGACTACGCCACAATCAAGAACTGCGTCCTCCTCGCGCGCAGCGCAAAGGACACGAAGCTCGAGAAGAAATACCTTCCGATGCTTGTGAAGGTTGCTGCCGACGACACTGAGAGAGCCTCTGCCGAGGCCCGTCTGAAGGCACTTTAGCATAAAGGAAACAAATCATTTGAAATGAAAAGGATAATTACCATCATGGCATCTGCACTGACGATTGCAGCATGTGGGACAAGGCAGACCGCAGACGTGATCCCGGCCATCGACCTGTCCAATCTCGACACCACCACCACACCTGCGGCTGACTTCTACCAGTATTCCACCGGAGGCTGGCAGAAGAGGAACCCCCTGAAGCCTGAATATGCAAGGTTCGGCTCTTTCGACAATCTTCGGAACAAGAGCCAGGAGCAGCTGAACGATCTCTTCCAGAGCATGACGACGATGACGGTCCAGCCAGGCTCCGCAGAGGACAAGATCGTGATCCTCTACACCCAGGGACTCGATTCCATCAAGCTCAACCAGGAGGGAGGTGCCCCTGTGAAGAAGTATCTCGACATGCTCTACGGCATCAAGGACCGCAAGGGCATCACCCAGGCCATCGCAGCCATGCATGACGGTGGAGAGTCTCCATTCTACGGAGCCTATGTCGAGGCAGACCTCACGGACAGCGACAGCCAGATTCTCTACCTGGGCCAGAGCGGCCTCGGCATAGGGGACAGGGACTACTACACCGACCCTGCCAATGCCAGCCTCAAGGAAGGGTACAAGGCCTTCCTTGCAAGGATATTCACACTTTCCGGAATCGCCGATCCTGAAAAGGCTGCCGCCAATGCGCTTGCGGTCGAGGACAAGCTCGCAGAGAACTCATGGACAAGCGTCCAGAGAAGGGATGTCATCGCCGGCTACAACCCAATGTCGTCCGCCGAGTTCGCCCAGAAGTATCCTGGCCTTGACTTCCAGGAGTACCTCTCCAGCAGGAAGATCGGCGCGCAGGAGAAGATGGTCGTAGGTGAACCTTCTTATTTCCAGGCACTTTCATCGATCCTTCTCAATGAGGATGTGGATGTCCTCAAGGACTATCTTGCAGCCCAGCTCATCCAGGGAGCATGCTCTTCCCTCAGCGATGACTACTACAAGGCTTCCTTCGATTTCTTCAGCACCCAGATGTCAGGCATCAAGGAGGAGAAGCCACGCTGGAAGAGGGCCATGTCCGTTCCAAACGGCGTCCTTGGCGAGGCTGTCGGCAAGATGTATGTCGAGAGGTATTTCCCAGAGGAGTCAAAGGCCAAGATGGTCGCACTCGTCGAGAATCTGAAGGTCGCTCTCGGCCAGCACATCGACGAGCTTGACTGGATGGGGGAAGAGACCAAGGCCAAGGCTCACGAGAAGCTTGACAACTTCACTGTCAAGATCGGCTATCCTGACAAGTGGAAGGACTATTCTTCAATGGGCATCTCAAAGACCCGCAGCTACTACGACAACATCATCGAGGCCAGCCGCTGGTTCGTCAAGGACAACCTTGCAAAGCTTGGAAAGCCGACCGACAGGACCGAGTGGGGAATGTCTCCTCAGACAGTCAATGCCTATTACAACCCTACCACAAACGAGATCTGCTTCCCTGCAGCCATCCTTCAGCCACCGTTCTTCAATCCTGATGCTGATGATGCAGTCAACTACGGCGGCATCGGTGTCGTGATCGGACATGAGATGTCTCACGGCTTCGATGACCAGGGCAGGCAGTTCGACAAGGATGGAAACATGTCCAACTGGTGGACAGACGAGGATGCAGCCAAGTTCAATGAGAAGGCTCAGGTACTCGTTGCACAGTACGATGCTGTCGAGATCCTTCCTGGCATGAATGCCAACGGCGCCCTCTCCCTCGGAGAGAACATCGGTGACCACGGTGGACTCAGCATTGCCTTCACTGCGATGCAGAATGCAATCGCCGGAAACGATCCTGGGCTCATCGACGGCTTCACACCTGAGCAGAGATTCTACCTCTCCTACGGCGCAATCTGGGCACAGAACATCACCGATGAGGAGAAGGCCAGGCTGACCAAGCTCGATGTGCATTCGCTCGCAGTCAACAGAGTCAACGTGGCTGTCAAGAACTTCCAGTCATTCTTCGATGCCTTCGGCATCAAGGAGGGCGATCCAATGTGGCGCCCGGAAAGCGAACGTGTCCACATCTGGTAATCTTTCCGTCTGACTGATTTGGATGCTTCAAGATTCATAGCCAGACGCTTGCGTTTCGGGGGAAAGATCGCGATGGTCTCCATCGCGGTCTCCTTCCTCGTCATGATGATTGCCGTCTCTGTCTCTTCCGGTTTCAGGGAAGAGATCCGTGAAGGCATCTCATCCCTTACCGGAGACCTCCAGCTCATGCCTGTCGACATGAACTACATCAGCGAGGATTCTCCGATCTCATCCAAGCCGAGCTTCATCGGTGCCGTGGATTCCCTGCCTGAGATCGCTGTGATCTCGCCGGCTGTCTACCGCGCTGGAATCGTCAAGAAGGAAGGCAACATCCATGGAGTGCTTTTCAAGGGCGTCGAGGAGAGCCCCGCTGCAGCTGCCGGATGTGATTCCGTCAAGCTCGGGGTCTCGATCCCATCAAGGCTCGGCACGATGCTCGGCCTTGCCGAGGGCGACAAGCTGCTTGCCTACTTCGTGGGTGAAAACGTGAAGGTCAGGAACTTCAACATCGTGAGTGTCTACGATGGAATCATGGATGGTTCCGACGAGATGATCGTCATTGCGTCACTGTCAGACCTGCAGCGCCTCAACGGTTGGGAGGAGGATGAGGTCTCGACGCTGGAAATCGGCCTCAAGCCTCTTTACAGAGACGCCGCCGGCATGTCCAGGGTTACATCCGAGGTCGGTTCGATAGTGCTCGACAGGATGGATGACGACGATGACACATTGCTGGCCACTTCGGTCATGGACCGCTATCCCCAGATCTTCGACTGGCTGAACCTGATTGATTTCAATGTCGTGGTGATTCTGATCCTGATGACGATCGTGGCAGGATTCAACATGATCTCAGGCCTTCTGATCATGCTGTTCAGGAACATCTCGACGATCGGTACCCTGAAGTCGATGGGCATGACGGACAGGATGATCGCAAAGGTCTTCCTGCGCGTCGCTTCCGTGATCGTGCTCAAGGGAATGCTTGTCGGAAATGCCCTGGGACTTCTGTTCTGCTGGATCCAGGGGAGCACTCATCTTCTCAAGCTGAACCCTGAGAATTACTTTGTCTCCTTCGTGCCGGTCAGTGTCAATCTACCGGTGCTGGTCATGGCCGATGTCCTTGCCTTCATCGCCATCATGCTTCTTCTCCTGATCCCTTGCCTCTTTATCTCCCGCATTGACCCTGCCCAGACTGTCAGGGCTCAGTAGGATCTCGACGAAATCTTCCTCGTCAATCATTGTCTTGAGGGTGTCCAATGTGTCTACCGGCATCTTGAATCTTGGCGGAAGACCGCGGAATACATCATACTGGTTCAGGACGGCCTTGACGTAGGCCCTGGTCTCATGCCCCTTGAAAGGACCGTACATTACATCCTGGGCTGCAAGTGAATCCGGATCCTGATTCATCATCGGGATGACCGAGCAGATGTTGCTCCAGGTGGACGGGTCGACTCCCTGTGCTCTGGCAAAGCGTATGCAGTCCGCTATCCTGCCTTCACCGGCATTGTAGGCTGCAAGGGTGAACTTGGAAAGTTCGTCCCTGTCTGCCGCTATGCCGACATAGAACCTTTGGAGCCTGCCAAGGAGCGCTGCTCCGGCCTTGATGTTCTGCTCCGGGTCAAGCATGTCCTCGACATCGAACTGGCTGGCAGTCCGAGGCATCATCTGCATCAGGCCGATTGCACCGCGTGGGGACTTTTCCTGGATCTTGAACTTGGATTCGGCCCAGATCAGGGCTGCCAGCATCTTCCAGTCCCAGCCGATCTCGGCTGCCGCAGACTTGATCAGGTCGTCGTACGGGCTCAGGATCTCACGGTCCCTCCTTGCGGTCTTGTTGTAAGGATTGAATCCGTTGAAGAATCTCGCCTGCGTGCTTGTCTGGAGCGATGTGCCGTTGTAGCCGATCAGCCAGTGGGCATATT
>JAGHSC010000180.1 GCA_018066065.1 Candidatus Cryptobacteroides faecihippi | reverse complement strand
TCCGAAGGGTGGCAGCCTGTCGTGTAAAATCCCGAAAACCCAGAACAGATTGCCGTGCACAAGACTAAGGAATCGGATATTCCACCCGAGGCGGAGATCCTGAAGCTCCACCTAGTGGAGCATTGGGAAGCCTATCGCTGGGTCATGGGCAGGGACAGCACGACCGACCTCAAGACTCTTACCGATGCCAACGCTTCTGCGGATGAGGTCAATCCCATCAACGGGCAGAAGAA
Organism: Candidatus Cryptobacteroides faecihippi; assembly: GCA_018066065.1. GTDB lineage: Bacteria > Bacteroidota > Bacteroidia > Bacteroidales > UBA932 > Cryptobacteroides > Cryptobacteroides faecihippi. The sequence goes on along the minus strand of JAGHSC010000180.1, from coordinate 10,850 downwards.
GTCCTGGAAGCAGAGCCTCTCTCTCTTCATCAGAGGCAACATGTTCATCCCCGATCCGAGAATCATGTGGGTGGGCCCTTCCGTCAGGTTCCTTAAGAAGTATCTGAAGGAGCATCCGGTCGATGCCATCGTCACCACCGGTCCTCCTCAGTCCATGCACCTCATCGGCCTTCGTCTCTCGAGGGCGACCGGGCTGCCATGGATCGCCGATTTCCGCGACCCATGGACCAAGATGTTCTACTTCAAGCATCTGGGTCTGACGGCCTGGGCAGAGAGGAAGCATCAGGAACTGGAACAGGAGGTACTGGATGGAGCCACCAGGGTGGTCGCCGTCTCGCCGATGGTCCAGAACGAGTTCAAGGCTATGACATCCACTCCGGTCGAGCTGATCACCAATGGGTTCGACGAGGATGACTTCAAGGTGGATCCGCATCCTGACGATTTCTTCACCGTGACCCACACCGGACTCTTTGCCTCTGACGGCAATCCGGACACTCTGTGGAAAGTCCTCGCTGAGAAGTGCGCCTCCGATGATGCATTCAGGAACATGTTGAGGATCAGGCTTGTCGGCAAGACGGATGACGCCATCATAGATTCGATCAAGGCAGCCGGCCTGGAGGATAACCTCTCGGACCTTGGCTACAGGGACCACATGACAGCCGTCATGGAACAGAAGAATGCATCCTTCCTTATCCTTCCGCTCCGAAAGGAGCCGGAGTACAGGGCAGTGCTTCCGGGCAAGCTTTTCGAGTACCTTGCCTCACGCCGTCCGATCCTCGGCATCGGCCAGACTGATGGTGCCATGGCACGCATCATCCGTGACACCGGCTCGGGAGTTGTATGCGACTGGGATGAGGAGAAGCGGATCCGTGACTACATCGACCTGTGCTGGGATGAGTTCCGCAGCGGGGAACTCCGTGACAACGCCTCCGACATCAGCGCCTTCACGAGGAAGTTCCTCACCCGCAGGTATGTCCGCCTGCTTGAGGAAGTGACCGCTGGAAAGAAAGGATAATAAAGACATTACACTGCATATGAGCAAGCAAGTACTTAAGAAGCTGGGAATGTTCGCCGGAGTGGTGATACTGTTCCTGGTCATCGCATATTCATTTGTCCCTCAGGTGTTGACTGGAAAGGTCGTGAATCAGTCGGACATCTCCGGCTACATGAGCATGTCGCATCAGACGGTGGAGTGGAACAAGGCCCACGATGGCGAGGAGTCCTACTGGACCGATGCCATGTTCGGAGGCATGCCGACCACTTCGTTCATGCCTTCGCATGCGGGTGACCTCACCCAGCCTCTCTACAACCTTCTCCTGTCCGGGAAGAGGCCGGCATCCTACCTTTTCCTCTCCCTTCTGGGAGCTTTCCTTCTCCTGCTCTCCCTGGGAGTCGACACCATCATCGCCGTCGGCGGTGCGGTTGCGATGACTTTCTGTTCCTACAACCTTCAGATCATCCAGGTGGGACACAACACGAAGATGCAGGCGCTTGCCTTCCTTCCGTGGGTTCTCGCGGCAGTGATATTCACCTACAAGTCGTGCATCAAGGGCAAGTCCGTGAAGGAGTGGCTTCCTTTCACCACCATCGGGGCTGTTCTCTTCGGACTTTCGATGAGCATGCAGGTCAAGGCCAACCATCAGCAGATCACCTACTACCTGGCCTTGATGATCGCTCTCTACGTGCTGACTTTCTTCATCTGGCTTCTCGTCTCCAGCGAGAGGAGGCCGCTGGTCGTCAGGTTCCTTGCCGCATCGGCCATGCTCCTTGTCCTGGGCCTGGCCGGAATCGGCACGAATGCCGTCAAGCTTGTCCCGCTCTACGAGTACACCAGCCACACGATGAGGGGCGGCACGGAACTGTCCTCATCCTATGGCACCTCGGATGTCAACGAGTCCGGCCTGCAGCTGGACTATGCGACAGCCTGGTCCTACTCCCAGCAGGAGCTTCCGAACCTGCTGATCCCGGACTACAACGGTGGCGCTTCGACAGGAAGCATGGACCCTTCAAAGTCAGCTGTGGTGAAGGTCTGTGAGGAGGCTGGACTTCCAGCCCGCGAAGTCGCAGACTCTCTTCCTCTCTACTGGGGCCCACAGCCATTCACTGCGGGACCCATGTACATGGGAGCCATCACCGTGTTCCTCTTCCTTCTCGGCCTTTTCCTTTACGAGGGCAAGGAGAAATGGTGGCTGCTTGCCGCCACTGTCCTGGCCGTGTGCCTTGGCCTTGGAAGGAACATGATGTGGTTCACGAAGTTCTTCTTCGACTGTGTCCCGATGTACAACAAGGTCAGGACAGTCTCAATGGCTCTTGTCATACTCCAGTACTCGCTGCCTGTACTCGGCTTCCTTACGCTTGACCGCATCCTGAAGTGTGGATATTCAAGGAAGGAGTTCCTGGTCGACGGGCTTGTCGCCCTTGCGCTGACTGCAGGTTTCTGCCTGCTGGTCACCGTGCTGCCAGGCCTGGTCGGTGATTTCGTGGCTCCGACGGATGGACAGCTTCCTGAGGCCGTGGCCGATGCACTCAGGGTCGACAGGGCCCATCTCATGATGGCCGATGCCATCCGCTCGATGATCCTTGTGGTTGCCGCCTTCCTTCTCATCCTCTGGGGCTACAGCATCCCGAAGGGTGCGGAAGAGACCTATGAAAGCGACCCTCACATCGGAAAGGCCCGCAGGATCGAGGCTGTGGTGGGAATATCCATCCTCGTGCTTATCGACCTCTTCTCGGTTGGACACCGCTATCTCAACAGCTCGGACTTCACCTCCGCGAGGTCCTTCTACGGCCAGTTCAAGAAGAGGCAGGTCGATGACATCATACTCACCGACTCCACGCTTTCCTACAGGGTGGTCGACCTCACGACCGATCCTTTCAACGACATGTTCAACTCCTACTTCCACAAGAACGTCGGAGGTTACAGCCCTGCAAAGCTCCAGCGCTACCAGGACCTCATCGAGCGCTATCTTTCCAAGGAAGTGTCGACCGCTGTCTCTGTCATCAGCAAGGCAACGACATTCAGGGAGGCCAACGAGAACCTGCCTTACCTTCCGGTGCTCTCTGCCCTGAACTGCAAGTACTTCATCTTCAATTCCGAATATGCACCCGTCTGGAACCGTTTCGCCAATGACAATGCATGGTTCATCGATTCCGTGAAGGTGGCATCGACCCCGGACGAGGAGATTGCCGGCATCGGCGATGTCGACCTGTATGAGACAGCTGTGATCGGAGATGACTTCAGCTCTGCGCGCGAGGCTGTCGCAGAGGCCCTCTCGAAGGTCCAGGTTTCCGAGGCAGATTCCATCGTGATGGCTTCCTATGCCCCAGACGAGCTTCATTACACCTATTCCGCCAAGTCTGACAGGCCTGCGGTCTTCAGCGAGGTCTATTATCCGGAAGGCTGGTCCGCAACCGTGGACGGCGCTCCGGTCGACATGTTCCGCTGCGACTGGGTACTCCGCGGAGTCCTTCTCCCTGCCGGAGACCACGAACTTGTGATGAAGTTCTCCCCTGATGTCTATGCCAAGGGCAAGGCCGTGTCCGCTGCGTCATCCTGGCTGCTGATCCTGCTTGTCGCCGGTTCGCTCGGATGGATCGCAATGGCCGGGAGGAAGAAAGAAACATCAATCTCAGAAGAATAATAAGATGACAGGCAAGAATCTAAGGTCCTTTGCCGCAGGCTGCATGCTGGCCGTGGCTTTGGCAGGAGGTACAGTGGCTGTGTCCGGATGCGGTGTCATCGGAGCTGCCACCACCATCTCATCATTGTTCAAGATCAGGAACACCGCAAAGAGGATCAAGAGGGCCAGGAAGGTTCTCACGATGATCGGCTCCGTCCTCGGGCAGTACTCGAAGACTACCAGCAGGAAATCCCTTGCCGGAACCTGGACCTATGCCATGCCGGCCATCCAGTTCGACAGCCAGAAGAGTCTGGCTGCCGCCGGTGGCGTCGAGGCATGCCAGGCGCTCTCGGAGACGATGGCTCCCTATTTCGACAAGCTTGGAATGGAATTCGGCAAGCTGCAGGTTACTTTCAACGGCGACAACTCTGCAGTCTACAGAGTGGGAGACAAGTCCATCAAGGGTTCATATTCATTCGACGAGGCGTCAGGCAAGATCATCATGAAGGTGGGACTCATCCCGCTTCCTCCATGCTATGTCTCCGTTGAGGATTCCCAGATGGCCCTGACGTTCGATGCCTCCAAGCTGGTTTCTGCAGCCAGGGTCGCTGGACTTGTGTCAGACGGCAATTCCGTCATGGGCATCTCATCGCTTGCTGAGAGCCATGACGGAATGAAGACGGGTTTCTCCTTCCTCAGGACTGAGTAGAAGATTATTTCTCGACGGCTTTCACGAGTGCGCTTGCGAGCTCGATGAATGCAAGTCCGTCGGGACGGGTTGATAAGGCGGCAGGTTCTCCGGAATCGCCGCCTTCCCTTATGCTCTGGACGATAGGAATCTGGCCGAGGAGTTCGATTCCGTATTTCCTTGCCATCTCCTCTCCTCCATCCTTTCCGAAGATGTAGTACTTGTTCTCAGGAAGTTCCTCCGGGGTGAACCATGCCATGTTCTCCACAAGTCCGAAGATCTTCTTGCCGATGTTCTCGTTCCTGAACATGTTGACTCCCTTCTCCACATCGGAGAGAGCGACCGTCTGAGGGGTGGTGACGATCACCGCGCCCTCCATCGGGATGTCGTTGACAAGAGAGATGTGGATGTCTCCGGTTCCCGGAGGCATGTCGATGAGGAGATAGTCAAGCTCGCCCCAGCGTACCTGGAGAATCATCTGCTTGAGTGCGTTGCATGCCATCGGACCTCTCCAGATGAGAGCCTGCTCCCTCTGGGCGAAGTAGCCGATGGACATCCATTCCACGCCGTATTTCTCAATCGGGAGGATGACCTCCTTTCCTTCCTCAATCTGCTCTGCTCCAGGTATTTCCCCTTCGGTTGCAGTCATGAGCGGGACTGACGGTCCGTAGATGTCGGCGTCTGCCAGGCCGACCTTGTAGCCGAGGCGTGCCAGGGCTATGGCAAGGTTGACAGCGACAGTTGACTTGCCGACTCCGCCCTTACCTGAAGCGATTCCGATTATGTGCTTCACGCCGCTGACTTCCTCGAGGCCGAGATCGAGTCCCGGTTTCTTCTTCGGAGCCTCTTCCTTCACGATGGTCTCGACCTGAGCCTCCGTGCCGGGGAAGTTCCTGATGATTGCTGCGCGGGTGCTTCCCACGAGATATTCAGTAAGCGGGTCCCGCCTTTTAGGGAAGGCGAGAGTGACCTTCACGAGCCCATCGGCGATCGCGATGTTCTCGACCATGCCCAGCTCGACGATGCTCTTGCTTCCCTTGGCGGGATGCACGACTTCGGCCAGGGCCTTGAGTATTTCCTGTTCAGTCATTTCCATTATTTTACGATGTCCATCTCCTTGAGCAGGTAGCCTGCGCCACCCAGCTTGTCCATCAGGAAGAGGACGTAGCGGATGTCCACGCAGATGCATCTCTGGAGATCCGGTTCAAACATGATGTCGCTTGACATGCTCTCCCAGTCGCCGTCGAAGGCGAGTCCGATGAGCTCACCGTCGGCGTCCATGACAGGGCTTCCGGAGTTGCCTCCGGTGATGTCGTTGTTGGTGAGGAAGCAGCAAGGGAGGTTGCCGTCCTTCATGGCATACCTGCCGTAGTCCTTCTTCTGGTAGAGTTCCTTGAGCTTTGCAGGGACCTTGAACTCATAGTTGTCGGGGTCTTCCTTCTCGATCACACCGTAGATGGTGGTGTAGTGCCTGTAGAGAAGTCCATCCTTTGGTGAATATGGCTTGACGGTACCGTAGGTGAGACGCATGGTGAAGTTTGCGTCAGGGTAGGACGCCTTGCCCTTCTGCCATTCCATGAGACCTGCGGTGTAGGCCTTCGAGCCGGCAGCGATCTTGCCAGCGCTTTCATCGTCCTCCTTGTAGATCTTCCTGTAGACGTTGAAGATCGATCCCATGAGAGCGATTGCCGGGTCGTAGCTGAAGATCTCCAGGCCATCCTTTGCGACAGCCTCCTTCAGCTTCTCGCAGGATGTGAACACCGATGCCGAGTAGATGGCATCGACAGCCTGCTCGAGGTCCAGTTCCGCAAAGTCGGCACCAAGACCCTCGAGGAAATATTCAGGGTTTGCATTTGCCCTGTAGAACTCCATGAGGGAAGCTGCTTCCTCGCGGTCGAGCGGCTCGTAGTAGTCCTTGTACCTCCTTTCCATCGATGCCATGGCGGCGTTCAGCGCCTCGGTGGTGTCAAGGCCGGACCTGAGTCCCTGCATGATGCCGTTGTTCAGCGCGCTCGAGAAGCCGATAAGCTCGATGTTGAACAGTGTCTCTCCAAGCAAGGTGACGTCCTTCTCCATCTGAGCGGTGGCCTCGACTCCCTCGGCGATGTCCTTGAGGGCATTGCCGTAGCTTTCCCTGCGGGCCTTGTTCTTCCCGACCCACTTCATGAAGTCATTCTCCTTGGCGACTTCCTTCTCGATGATTCCGAGATCCTCGAAGGCCTTCTTCTCGCCGATCCACTTCTTCCAGCCGTTGGCCGATCCGGAGTACTTGTTTGCGTACTTGAGCCTGATTGAAGGATCCTTCTCCATCCACTTCCACATGATGTCCTGGCGGAGGGTCCTGGCTGCGATCGAGATGTCATGGAGATCCATCATGTGGTTCAGCTGAGCCTCGGTCTGGAATCTCTGGGTGCTTCCTGGATAGCCCATGATGAAGGTGAAGTCGCCTTCGTTCACACCCTTGAGGGAGATCTTCAGGGACTGTGCAGGCCTGTAAGGGACATTGTCCTCTGAGTACTCGGCAGGCTCGTTGTCCTTTCCGGCGTAGATGCGGAACATCGAGAAGTCTCCGGTGTGGCGTGGCCACATCCAGTTGTCGGTCTCGCCACCGAACTTGCCTACTGATGCAGGAGGTGCTCCGACGAGGCGTACATCCCTGTAGATCTTGTAGATGATGAGGTACTGCACATTCTCGTTGTAGAAGTCCTCGACGACGGCCTTGCAGTTGGGGTTGTCGTTCTCTGCAGCCTCGACCAGAGCAGCCCTTTCCTCTTCCGTCTCCGCCTTGCCGGTTACGTCTGTCATGCTGACGAGGAAGGTGACGCTGAGGCCGGGTGCAGGGATCTCATCCTTGCTGTTCATCGCCCAGAAGCCATCCTCAAGGTAGTTGTGCTCGTCCGTCGAGAGCTTCTGGATGCTTGAGTAGCCGCAGTGATGGTTGGTAACGAGCAGACCCTTGTCCGAGATGAGCTCGCCTGTGCATCCTCCGCCGAAGATGACGATCGCATCCTTGAGCGAAGAATGGTTGATGCTGTAGATCTGGTCAGGGGTGAGCCTGCACCCCAGGTCCTTCATGGCCCCAGCATTAAGCTGCTGGAGGAGCGGAAGCATCCACATTCCTTCGTCTGCCATTGCGCTGAAGGCCATCATGATGGCTGCAGCGGCCGAGAGAATAATCTTTTTCATCTTGTATCCTTTTTATGTCTTTGCGGTGTTTGTCTGTCAGAACAGGCTGGGTTCCAGCTCCTTCGGATGGAAGGAACGCCTGTGGTGTATGGTGTAGCCATGTTCCCTGATGGCCTGGATGTGCTCCTTGGTGGGGTAGCCGAAGTTGCGGTCCCATCCGTATTGTGGATATTCAAGTGCGAGCCTCCTCATCTCCTCGTCCCTGTGCGTCTTCGCGAGGACGGAAGCGGCAGCGATCGATGCGTAGGTCGCATCTCCGTGGACAACCGTCCTGAAGTCGTTGAAGCCGAATCCCTCGAAAGGCCTGAACTTGTTGCCGTCGATGAGCAGGAAGTCCGGCTGGACGGAAAGAGCCTTGACGGCTCTCTGCATGCCTGTGACGGAAGCCCAGAGAATGTTCAGCTCGTCGATTTCCGATGGGCCGACAGGCACGACGGCCCATGCTATCGCTTCTGATTCTATGATGGGTCTGAGAATGTCCCTGTCCTTCTCGCTCATCTTCTTGGAATCGTTCAGGAGAGGGTGGTGGAAATCTTCGGGGAGGATCACCGATGCGGCGTAGACGGGACCGGCAAGAGGGCCACGTCCGGCTTCGTCACATCCGGCCTCGATGCGGCCGCATTCCATGTAGGGTAGGAGATGGATTTCCTTTGTCATAGCTTCCAAGCTCAGCTTCCGAGCCATGACACAAAAATACTTATCTTTTTGCTGAGGTGCAAACGCTTCCCGGACTTCAGTCCATTGACTCAAGCTTGCTGATCCTTTTCTCGTACTGCCTGATGAGCTTCTTGTCCGTTCTGATGATGTCATCCTTGTCTCGGATCATGGCTTCCAGCTTAATTATCTCCTTCTGGAGCCTTAGGTTGACCGCGCTCAGTTCCCTTACCTCTTCATTGTGGGATTTGCTGACGCTGTCCATCTTCCTGTCGAATTCCTCCCTGAGCTGCATCAGGTCCTTCCCTTCCTCGATGCTGAATCCTGTCACCAGTTCGTTGATAGGTGTCTCCGTTTCCCTGGCGAAGGTCCTGAATGACTTTGTGAAAATCCTGGTGTCACCTGATTCAAGCTTTCTGTACGCGTGAAGCGTTATGTCAAGGAGCCTTGCCATTTCTGTCTGGGTGATGCCGAGATTGTTTCTTCTCCTGCGGATGTTCTCTTTGATTCTTGTCTCTTCGTCCATGGTTCAAATGTTGAGCTGGGTGGATTCTACGGATGCAAAGTTATCCACTGGAGCTGTGTGTTCGATGTAACCCTAAGGTACAAAAGACAACTTAAAGTTGTAAAAAATGCATAAATAAGTAAAAGAAACGAAAAAACCTGCTCCTCGAGGCATCTTTGGTTGCCATTGTGAGTTGCAGAATGTCATTATCTGTTGCTTTCTTTGCGGAAAAAAAAGAATGTGTACCATGCAAACCGCCTACCCGGCTTTTGAGAAAGCCATGGATGAAGAATGTGTCTACAGGAACCCGGACTTGACTTTTTCCGAGATCTGCCTCGCCATCGGGGCGGATGAAGGGCAGCTTGATTCGCTGCTGAAGTGTGAATTGGGGTACTCGGGAGAAGAGCTTCTCGAAGCCTACAGGAAACATCTTATTGAAACGTTGTGAATATTGTGTGCCATCCTGTTGTAATTGGGGCTTTTTTTTATTAGATTTGTCCGTTGTGCCCATCCTTGTGGGTGGGAAACAGTGCAGAATCATATAATCATAACTGTCATATCAATGAAAGAGTATTCTAACAAAGACATCAAGAACGTGGTTCTTCTCGGTAGCACCAAGTCCGGAAAGACCACGTTGTCTGAGGCCATGCTTTACGAAGGCAAGGTGATCGACCGTAGAGGTACCGTTGAGGACAAGAACACAGTGTCCGACAATGACGAGCTTGAAAAGGCAAATCAGAGGTCAATCTACGCTACACCACTCTATGCCGAGTTCATGGGCAACAAGGTGAACATCATCGATGCCCCTGGTTCCGATGATTTCATCGGTGGCGCAATCTCTGCATTCCGTGTCTGCGAGAATGGTATCCTCGTCGTCAATGCCCAGCAGGGTGTCGAGGTCGGTACCAGCAGCATGATCCGCTATGCCGAGAAGTACAAGCTCCCTCTCATCGTGGCTGTCAACCAGCTCGACGGTGACAAGGCTGACTGGGATGCAACCCAGTCTGCACTCAAGGAGGAACTTGGAAGCAAGATGATCAACATCCAGTTCCCTACCTCTACAGGTGCCGGCTTCGACGGCTTCGTCGATGTCCTCATGATGAAGTATTACCACTTCAAGGATGCCAACGGAACCCGCGAGGATCTCGAGATTCCTGCAGAGTTCGCCGACCAGGCAGAACTCGCCCGCCAGGAGCTCATCGAGAAGGCAGCTGAGTTCGATGATTCCCTCATGGAGAAGTTCTTCGAGGAAGGCACTCTTACAGAGGATGAGATCCGCAAGGGACTTGCAAGCGGTATCAGCGAGTGCAAGGTCATGCCTGTCTTCTGTGTCTCAGCAAAGAAGGACATCGGTGTCAAGAGACTCCTCGAGTTCACCAAGAACGTAGCGATCTCTCCAGATGTCGATGAGACCAAGCCTGCCAGCCTCTTCATCTACAAGAACAACCTTGAGTCCCACCTCGGTGAGGTTTCCTATTTCAAGGTAATGTCCGGTGTCGTCACCCCTGGCGTCGACATGGAGGATCCTGAAACTGGCAACAAGGAGCGCTTCTCTGCAATCTACGCTGTTGCAGGTACCAAGAAGGAGTCCGTACAGGCTCTCCGCGCCGGTGACTTCGGCTGCGCAGTCAAGCTCAAGAACGGCAAGTCCAACACCACTCTCTCTGCAGTCGGTTCAGGCATCAGCCACGAGAAGATCGTCTATCCTGCCCCTAAGTACCGCTGCGCCATCAAGGCCAAGGTACAGCAGGACGAGCAGAAGCTCGGCGATGCTCTCAAGAAGATCACTTCACAGGATCCTACCGTTGTCGTAGAGTACTCCAAGGAACTTCGCCAGACCATCCTTTCCGGTAACGGTGAGCAGCACATCAACATCGTCAAGACCCGTCTTGCCAATGAATATGGCGTGGAAGTCGAACTCTTCGCTCCGAAGGTTCCTTACCGCGAGACCATCACCAAGGTCGCTACCGCCCAGTACCGTCACAAGAAGCAGTCCGGTGGTGCAGGCCAGTTCGGTGAGGTTCACCTCCTTGTCTGCCCGGCAGAAGGCGAGCTCAACACCAAGTTCAAGATCGACGGAAAGGAAACCCAGCTCAACGTCAAGACCTCTGAGACCACAGATCTCGAATGGGGTGGAAAGCTTGAGTTCTACAACTGCGTCGTCGGTGGAGCCATCGATCTCGGTTTCATGCCGGCT
>JAGHSC010000098.1 GCA_018066065.1 Candidatus Cryptobacteroides faecihippi | reverse complement strand
GGTTTCATACCACAAGGTGTTGCAGGATAGCGTAGCGGCCTCGATATCGTACTTGACAGGATAATCGTCCCCGAAAACGATTTTGGTGAGCTGGGACTTCACGTCCGAATTACGGCTGAATACAATCCTGCGTCGGCTTTGGGAACGCAAACGTTCATACAGGATGCAGTCCCTATTGGCCTTGACCGTGTAGCGGAAGACATCTTTACCCTGTATGAAGTCAATCTCAAACTCAGTTGGCTGGAGGCGCGATTCGCTGTCCATCAAAAACGGGACACAAGGAGTCCCTTCCGTCTTTGAAGCGGCAGGAACAGTGGCCAGTTTTTGCGGAGGACATCCAGGGCGTTCAGAACGTTCGTCTTGCCGGATGCGTTGGCACCGAACAAAAGCATCGCTTTAAGAACTCGGTGTCCGGATACCTCCGTGATATAATAATTCTTCAGATGATCTGATTTCTCCGCCTCAAAGCTGATTGTCTGAGTCTCGCGGATAGGACCGAAGTTGGTAATGCTGAATTTGAGAATCATGGTGTATTTGTGTAAGTCGTTGGCAAATATAGAGACTTTTTTGTTTACAACAAAGGAAAACCATTGAAATTTGCAAATGATTTACAAAATAGTGACATAATCCTAAGATTTTCGCGCACTGTTGACTTTCCGGGGAATAGACGGCAAGATTTCCGCCATCAAGAACAGAAAAACTACCTGTGGAGGATTCAGCCCCTATGGCTACCGCATTTCTGAAGACAGCAGGCTCGTCATCAACGAGGATGAAGAGTTCTATCAGGTTGACAAGACATTCGCGGAAAGGATGTATAACAGAAATCAGGGAATCATGCACCCTACTATGATAAAGGACCCCCAAAGAACGAGGGATGGTCGGAGAGTTCTCACCATACGGATTCAACATCGACAACAGTAAAAGAACGTGGCCCTGGAATGCTGTCAGGATTGCATTCCGGGGTCAAATTATCTTCAAAAAGTTTATGTACTAGTTACAATTGTCCAGACGGATGAACCAGGAAGGTATGCTTTTACATTCTGCATCCCTTCCTTAAACTTATCTATGGCTGGAATTTCCACTCGAAAGTGAGCCAGTCTTCCAGAACCCCGAAAAACAGCCTGTCAGACGCAGCTTGAAGAGCTGGTCTGAGACTTATGTCATAACGATGCCAACAAGGTCTTATAGAGGCCTATATGGCAGTGAAAAAGAGAAAACGATCACAGTGAGCGGTTTCTTTCGTTTTATTCGCCTTTTGAAATGCCTTTTTTTGCCGTTTTATTTCTATGCTGCCGCAGTCCTTTTTATCATTTCGCCGCAATGCCAAGGGTCGGTTTCAAACGTCTGACAAAGTGTCTCAGTTTGCATAGGATTTTCCAGTTAAGACATCAGGAACCGATATTGATGCCATCCTGCCTGCAATGTCTCGCTTTGGCAGAGGGAACAGATCTGAAAAGAAACAGAATGTAATAGAAAAGATTATGGCGTTCTTTGAAAGATTCTTCGGTATTGGATAGAAAAGAGATCCAACAATACTAAAAAAACACACGGTCTTGCATCGAAATGTGTGCAAAACCGTGTGTAAATTTTGTAAGTCCTTGATAATCAAGGTTTCTCGCGGAGAGGGAGGGATTCGAACCCCCGGAGCCTCGCAGCTCAACAGTTTTCAAGACTGCCGTAATCGACCACTCTACCACCTCTCCAATATGTACCCTCCGTGAAGGGATAGCAAAGATAGAGACTTTTTTCTATTCTTCAAAATTATTTTGCATCAAAGAAAGAAAAAATCATCATTTCCCTTCATTATCGACGTAATGACGGCGAATCAGATTCAATCTGACCGGACTGTTGGTCGTGATGAAGTCAGCACCCTTGTTGACCATGCCGATCATCTCATCAGCACCGTCAGGCGTCCAGATGTTGACGGTAAGCCCAAGTTCGTGCGAAAGGTCATACCACTCATCCCTCATGTAAGGATAAGCCTTGTCCATGCATGACATGCCCAGTTCCTTGACCTCGTACGGATTCAGGTCATGATCCAGGTAGGCAGACACGCCCTCGACATTCAAAGCCGCGATCTCACGGCAGGCAGGCTTGTCGAAGGAAATGTAGTCGACCCTGTCCTGGAGTCCCATCCTGCGTACAAGAGCCACGGAAGAATCCACGCACTCGGGTGCCCTCGCCTGCCTCTTGATCTCAAGGACAAGCTTTGTAGGGCTGTCAGGATTCTCCACCAGGATGTCAGAAGCTGCTGCAGTGTCGCAATCTTCTCATGATGAAAATCATCCACGACAAGGTCCTTCACCGCCTCGTACGGAGAAGTATTGATGTCCACGCCCTTGAGCATGGAATCATGGTTTATGACGATCACGCCGTCAGCGGTGATCTGCGCATCCGTCTCACTTCCATAGTAGCCAGCCTTGACTGCATACATGAAGGAAGAAGCTGTGTTCTGGCCTGCCTCGATGCGGTTGAAATCTCCCTGGTGTGCAATCACGCATGTAGGCTTGGGCATCCTGTCCACAATGGTGAAGCGAGTCTTTCCGATAAGCTGCGAATATGCGCCCCTCAAGGCGAATACCTCATATTCAGCATCACTGAGTGCGTCAGGAAGGGTGACAACGACCCTGTCAGGCTCAACAGCAGCATCGAGAGTGAAAGGCTCGGCATCGCCGGAGACAGGTACAAAGCTCAGTCTGTCCCCTTCCCTGAAACAGGTTCCATAGACAGGGAAAGTGACGCCCGGCTTTGCCGCAAGTCCACGGAACATGGTGGTTCCCATGAACTTAGGCTCCTTATAGTGCCTCAGGAACTTCTTCTCGCTGCGGTACAGGGATGAAACCTCCTCGTCAGAGAGAGCACGTCCGTAGATCCTGGCGACAGAGATCGTGCCGGCAAAGGCATCGACGCCACCCTGGAAGTGAGGATGAGTCCCCGCGCCGAGAGACATCTGATGGAACGCATCCCACGAAGGCATCACAAGGTCTCCAGGAGCATCCACGGTACCGCAAAGCCTGCCATTGACATAAACCCTGGCACTGGCGTTTTCCTTGTCCCATACACCGACCACATGGTAGTCCACGTCGGATTCAGGAGTCACACCGCTCAAAGCCCATCTGTAGCCCTTGTCATCGCCCGACTCGGTGAACGGGATGAAAGCGAATTCATTGCCACGATCAGCCGTGGCACCGGACACGACGATTCCGCAGCCGCCTCCACTCAGCGAAGACAGGATCTTCACCTCCACGTCAGGCAGCTGACCATCGAAATGAGGCCTTACAAGCACCTCGAATGAATGGCCACCTGCAATTGCCTCGACGAGTTCCGGCTGACCTTTATAATCATAATAATAGCTGGTGGATGGAGCCTTGCACCCCCACGCATTCGAGAATGGAGCGACCAGGCGGCCACCAGTCCTGAATGGCATGTCCATCGCAGGGACCTGCCTGCGCATGAATGCCACGCCGGAAGGAGCGACATTAGTCGCCGTACCGTCCTCATTGAACTGAACGTCCAGGACATCAGCAACCGGAAGACTCTCCGGAGTGCACATACAGACAGTGGCCAGAAGCATGAGTCCGGCCACTGAATATGAGAAAGGATTCTTGAACCTCATTGCGATTCTGAATGATCAAAATGTCTACTTCTTATCCTTGTCTGGAGATTCGTCCCGCATGAAGAACCTGTACTGGAAGAGGATAAGGTAGAAAGCACCGACGGACACACAGCTGTCGGCAAAGTTGAAGACCGGTGCAAAGAACAGCAGCCTGCCTCCTCCGACGAAAGGCATCCATGTCGGCCAAGTCGTGTCGATCAAAGGGAAATACAGCATGTCGACCACGCGGCCGAACATGAAAGGAGCATAATCGAAGATTACTCCATAGAAGAGACAGTCGATTATGTTTCCCAGAGCGCCTGCCGTGATCATGGTCAGCGCCACCAGGACTCCTGTAGGGACAACTGCAGTGCCATCCTCGAGAAGAGCCCTGGATCCATCAGGAGCCACTGACTTCCTCACAAGGCCGGCAATCCACCAGCAAAGTGCGCCGAACAGGATCACACGGAAAAAGGACAGGCAGAACTTGCCGGCCAGTCCACCGAATTTCATTCCGAAGGCCATGCCTTCATTCTCGATGAACAGGATCTGGAACCAGTTCCCTATCACGCTGAAGTGCTCACCTATCTGCATGTTCGTCTTGACCAGGATCTTGATGACCTGGTCGATGACGACGAGCAAGACGCCCAAGGCAAGCAGCTTGGTACCTTTCGAGACTTTCACTAGTTCTTACCTTTTTGGGCGAGCATTTCCTTGGCCTTGACGGTCAAGGTTGCATGAGGGACAAGACGGAGCCTCTCCTTAGGAATGAGTTCGCCGGTGACTCGGCAGATGCCATAAGTCTTGTTCTCGATACGCACGAGAGCAGCCTCAAGGTTCTGGATGAACTTGTACTGTCTCTGCGCAAGCTGGCTGGCCTCTTCCTTTGAAAGCTGGAACGCGCCATCATCCTCCACCGTCTTGAAAGACGGAGTAGTGTCCTCGATGTCATTGCTTCCGCTGTGCATGATGACCCTGCGGAGAGTGTCATACTCCTTTCTTGCCTTGCCAAGCATCTCGTTGATGATTACCCTGAATTCTTCCAGTTCCTCATCGCTGTAACGGGTGCGTGCTGTCTCAGGAGCAGCAATCTTTTCGTTCTCTGCCATAATGATTCAATTTATCGATAGTTCTTTCAATAGTTAGATTCTGGAAAGTGAAACCTTCACGATACCCTCCTCCCACTCGACCTCGGCAGCGTCAGCGGCCTCGGCAAGAGACTTGGAAGCGATGGAGACCGCAAGGGTCTGGGCAGCCACATAGCTGCCGAAAGCCTCAAGGGCTGAGTCGACCGAAGCCTTGACCTCTCCATCGGAGAAGATGACTGCATCGATCTTGTCGGTGACCTCGAAGCCGCTGTCCTTCCTGAGGTTCTGGATTCGGTTGATGAGCTCGCGGGCAACACCCTCCTTCTTCAGTTCCTCAGAAATCTGTATGTCAAGGGCAAGGGTGAGCGGGCCATCATTGGCAACGAGCCACCCTGGCATGTCCTCAGACGAAATCTCATAGTCCCCAGGCTTGAGAGAGACTGCACCGGAAGGAAGGGCGACCTCATAGGCAGCTCCCTGAGCCTCAGCCTGCTGGATTGCGCTTATGGTAGCCTGGTCGAAGGTACCGAACGCAGCGGCAATCTCCTTCATCTGCTTGCCGTAGACCTTTCCGAGAGTCTTGAAGTTCGGCTTGATCTTCTTGGTGATCATTCCGGCAGTGTCGGAAATGAACTCTGCCTCCTTCACATTGACCTCACCGAGGATCAAAGCCTTGACCTGCTCAAGCTGAGCCCTGACCTTGTCGGAGATGACAGGGATGACAAGCTTCTGGAGAGGCTGGCGAACCTTGATGGAAACCTTGCGGCGGAGAGCAAGGACCATTGAAGTGGCCCTCTGTGCAAGTTCCATCCTCTCCTCGAGATCCTTGTCGATCACAATCTCATCCGCAGCAGGCATGCTGACATAGTGGACAGACTCGCATCCGTCAGGAACGAGATCGAGGTAGAGACGGTCCATGTAGAATGGAGCGATCGGAGCGGAAAGCACGGCAACGTCCACCAGGACCTCATGGAGAGTCTGGTAGGCAGCAAGCTTGTCCTCATCCATGGTACCGCCCCAGAAACGCTTTCTGTTGAGACGGACGTACCAGTTGGAGACATTGTCGCAGACGAAATCCTGGATCAGGCGGCCTGCAGTGGTGATGTCATAGTCCTCGTAGGCAGCAATGACATTCTTCTTCAAAGTGTTGAGGAGGGAGATGATCCAGCGGTCGATCTCTGGCCTACTTGAATATTCAACCTTCGGAGCCTTTGGATCGAAGCCGTCGACATTGGCATAGAGTGCGAAGAATGAATAAGTGTTGTAGAGGGTTCCGAAGAACTTTCTTCTCACCTCATCGACACCAGCCTCGTCGAACTTGAGGTTGTCCCATGGCTGGGCGTTGGTGAGCATATACCATCTGAGAGCATCTGCACCGTACTTGTCGAGTTCCTCGAAAGGATCGACACCGTTGCCGAGACGCTTGCTCATCTTGTTGCCGTTCTTGTCAAGCACAAGGCCATTGGAGATGACTGTCCTGTAGGCAGCAGTGCCGCTGACCATCGTGTGGATCGCATGGAGGGTGTAGAACCATCCGCGGGTCTGGTCGACACCTTCAGCGATGAAGTCCGCGGTGCATCCGAACTTGTCGGATCCAAGGTTGCGGATTCCCTCCTGGGCGTAAGGCATCGCACCGGAGTCGAACCAAACGTCGATCAGGTCGGTCTCCCTGGTCATCTTCTGACCTGAAGGGCTGACGAGATAGATGTTGTCGACATGAGGCCTGTGAAGGTCGATCCTGTCGTAGTTCTCCTTTGACATGTCCTCAGGATCGAAGCCGAGAGCCTTGAACGGATTGGATTCCATGATTCCGGCAGCAACTGCCTTCTCAACCTCGGCGTAGAGTCCCTTGACGGTGCCGATGCAGATCTCTTCCTTGCCGTCCTCGGTATGCCAGATCGGGAGCGGAGTGCCCCAGAAGCGGCTGCGGCTGAGGTTCCAGTCCTGGATGTTCTCGAGCCACTGTCCGAAGCGGCCGGTTCCGGTGGATTCAGGCTTCCACGTGATCGTCTTGTTGAGAGCGACCATCTGCTCCTTGACGGCGCTGGCCTTGATGAACCAGGA
>JAGHSC010000067.1 GCA_018066065.1 Candidatus Cryptobacteroides faecihippi | reverse complement strand
ATCCTATATGCTATGTTGTCACGCAAAGATAGTCTAAATGTTACTGTGCAGGGGCTTCTTTCAGTTTTGTTTCCTGCTGCCCTTTTTGTATATTGCAGACATGAAACGAATCACCCTTCCGGCGGTCCTGGTGCTGATGGCAGCAATGGCCGCATCCCCGATCTCTGCAAAGGACGACAAGGTGCTCAGCGCCGCAAGACTGAAGAACGAACCCTATCCGGCACTCAAGGCCACGAGGACGGGAAAGACCGTCGCGGCGTCCCCGGACCCGCTCGTCGGCTACAGATGGAAGACCATCGATGCTGACGACGACTTAGAGATCTATGTACTCAAGCCGGTGGAAGCCACCATCGACGGCAAGGCCGCCTCATCGGACCTGACGGTGGATGGCCCATGCGACATCCGCTTCGACTTCGGCCAGGTCAATGCCGGCTGGCTTGAATTCGAATGCGATGCCCTCACGGCGGACGTCGAATGCAGCATCAGCGAGTTCAACGAACCGGCGGTCTTCAACGCCGGGTCCCAGCATCCGATGAAGACCCTTGCCCCGACCCGCTATGGAAAGGTCTTCAGGCTTGAACTCAACAGGGAACTCTACGAGGGTGTGAGGTATGCCTGGATCCATGTGAAGGATGTTCAGAAACCTCTGAGGATCAAGAATGTACGCCTGGTGTGCCAGACGAAGCCCGTGAACTACGAAGGAAGCTTCGACTCGAATGACGAGACTCTCAACCGGATCTGGTACGCTGCTGCCTACACAGTGCGCCTGAACCTTCTCAAGGAGTTCTTCGGCGCCATCCTCATGGAACGCAGCGACAGGTTCTCGTGGACCGGCGACGCCCACACTTCCCAGGCTGCCGCCCTCGTGGCATTCGGCAACCATGGATTCGTTCGCAAGAACCTTCTCCACACAGCCGACCAGTCAAACGGAATCCTCAGCTACCCGCTCTACTGGGTCCAGAGCCTTGTCGACTACTACAACTACACTGGAGACCAGGAACTTCTGCGACAGCTCACCGACAACGCATCCCGCAAGCTCGATGATGCCCATGCCCATTTCGACGACATGACCCGCTCGCTGTCCTTCTACGGCTGGGACGAGCGTCTCGGAGCAGGCTTCGAAGAGCCGGACAGAGCTGAGCCGAGACTTGCCCTCAAGATGCTTACCATCCAGACCATGAGGCGCTTCGCAGGCGCGATGGCCACCATAGGGAGGGAAGACCTCGCATCGAAATATTCAGCGCTCGCACAGGAAAAGGCTGATGAATATGCGGACGCCTCGAGGTGGATCGCCCGCGCGGACATCTTCTCCGCCTCCGATGCGATCAATGCGGGAGTCCCGGCATCTGGATGCTCGGATGCGATCTGGGATGCCATCTACGCCGACCGCCTCCACCGCGTCTCCTATTCTCCGTTCAATGAGTACTTTGTCATCAATGCCCTGGCGCGCCTCGGCCGCCATGCGGAGGCGATGAACACCATCGATGACTGCTGGGGCGGACAGATCCGCTACGGTGCAACCACCTTCTTCGAAGATTACCGTCCATCGTGGAACCTTTGCATGCTCGCAGAGAATGATGCTCCCGTCAACAACCAGTGCGGCTACACGAGCCTCACCCATCCGTGGAGTGCGGGCGTTGCGAAGTGGCTCAGCGAGGAGGTCCTCGGAATCAAGCCGGAAACTCCTGGCTTCGAGACATTTGTGGTCTGCCCGCATCTGACTTCCGGACTGACCAGGGTCTCCGGCGACGTGCCGACCCCTCATGGCAAGGTCAGCCTTTCGCTCGATGTCCTGAAGGGCGAGTGCTCCGTCACCGTGCCGGTGGGTACGAAGGGCAAGGTCTCCATCCCGCTCATGGGCTCGAAGTCCGTCTCTGTCACCATTGACGGCGGGCCGGTCGCCCCTGAATCCCTCACCGCGACCCACGCAGTCCTCCCTCAGCTCGCTTCCGGCAGGTACACCATGCACCTTGAATATTCAGATGCGGTCTGCAGTCCTTCTGCGGAAGAGGCTTTCGAATACGCGCTGCCATCTTCCGTCTCGGAGAGATCCATGGCCGGTGACTGGAAGGGAACGTTCGGCAGCAAGGGCTATGTCCTCTTCGGCTATGATGGTCCCGGAGCAGACAGGGTCAAGCTTCCTGCCGGCTGTCCGGGAATCAAGCTTGGAAAGCAGGGAATGGGCACCTGGGCGGACTCCACGGACGATCCTCGTGCGCTGGTTTCCAACAGGGTAGGGGATGAGTCCCGCAGCCTGGGCTGCATCTTTACCCAGGATCCGTCTCCATGCATGCAGACGATGACCATCGATGTGCCGTACAGGACTTCCGGGCCTTACAAGGTGACGCTTTACCTTGTGGACTGGGACAGCTTCAGCCGCAGATGTGCGATCGAGCTGTTCGACCTCGAGACCAGGCGTCTCCTTTCGCCGGTTCACATGGTCCGCGACTTCCATGACGGCCGCTACGTGACTTTCGAGGTGGACAGGCCTGTCCGCCTGCGCGTCTGCCAGGTCCGCGGCGCCAACGCCCCTGTCTCCGCCCTCTTCCTCGACTAGCGTCGGCACGCGGGAAATGCCTCCCGCGGAGCTGAGCGCTGCCTCTGTCGTGCCGACGGTACTGCGTGGTGCTTGTCGGCACGGAGGAATGCCCTCCCGCGGTGTTTGGCGCTGCCCTTCCCGTGCCGACGGGGGCTGGTAGCCGGGGTCGGCACGCGGGATGTGCTTCCCGCGGTGGTGAGTGGTGCCTTCTGCGTGCCGACGGTTCTGTGTGGTGCATGTCGGCACGGAGGAATGCCCTCCCGCGGTGTTTGGCGCTGCCCTTCCCGTGCCGACGGGGGCTGAGAGCCGGGGTCGGCACGGGCTGACCTCTCCCTGTGGGGGTGGGTGAGGAATCTTCCGTGCCGACCTTATCTCACGAATTGCCGCACCTCCTCCTCGGGAAGGTGCACCAGCGTGGCTACCTGGCGGAAAGAGATGCCGTGGGTGGAGCGAAGCGCGGTGGCGAGCCGGAGCCGTTGCTGACTGTTGAGTGTGCGTACATCCCTCGAACCGAACATATTCAGGCACAGTGCCTGGCACTTCTGGCGCGCCTCGCTGTCCTCAAGGCTTATGCCCACTGCAGCAGCCATGCTGTCAACGACTCGCTGGCTTTCCTTGCGTGAGTTGCTCAAGAAGGATCGAAAGCAGTTGTGAGTCTTGAATATGCTCTCGAACAGGGCTACGTCAATGTAGTTGCATGGCAGAAGGAATCCATTACAGATCAGCCAGTTACCTGGCACCTCTTTCTTTGAGTGGAGCACTTGGTTCTGCTCGCGTCGAGGCAGGAGTCCGATTTCTGAAGGAATATTCAATTGCCCTCCTTCCCCTATCAGCCATGGGAGGACTGCCCGCGCGTCTCTGAAGTACATCGGTCCTGTGCCCCAGAGGTAGTCGTAGGGCATGATGCGCTTGCCGTCCTTGGTAGGCTGGATGATGGTGTAGGCGGCTGCGTTCATCAGGTAGCTTTCGTCAGTGATCGGCTCGAGGGTGATGAATATGCGAAGGCCGTCGCGGGATCGCCTCGATGCGATGGTGTACTTGGTGGTCAGCCATTCGTAGTCTCTGCACCAGGCTTCGCAGTCAGTCCGTACTCCGTGCAGGAGTGCATGGATATGAGTGTCTTCGATTGTTGCTGATGCGATTCTGACCTTTGGGTGCCGTGCTGCGCAGATTCCGATTCTGTTGAATGCGGCAAAGGCGTCTGCCTCGCAGATGATGAAGTTCCGGGCATCGGCGCCATTTGAGAATGCGTGGTGAAAGCGCGCTTGCCCGTCGTCCGCCTGCGTGCTTTCTGTGGCTGGGCCGCTGCTTGTGTCCATTGGGTTGTTGAAGTGTTTCATGTTTTGAGTTGGTTTAGTCTGGTCTAAGATAAGGATTTGCTGCAACCTGTGCAATTGCTATTGTGGGTCGGCACGGGGTGACCTTTCCCGGCGGGGTTGAGGGCTGGGGCTCGCGTGCCGACTCGGGGGGAGGAATGGGGGCGGCACAGGCATACCCCATCGGGGACGCGCGGACCGGGTGCGGAGCGTGCCGACGGGGTGCGGCGGTGGCTGTCGGCACGGAGGAAGGGCTTCCGGCGGTGGTGAGCGCTGTCATTCGCGTGCCGACCCGGGTGGAGGAATGGGGTCGGCACAGCCACACTCCATCAGGGACGCGCGTACCGGGTGCGGAGCGTGCCGATGGGGTGCTGCGGTGGCCGTCGGCACGGGGGAAGGGGTTTCCGCGGTGGTGGGCGCTGCCTTTCGCGTGCCGACGGGGCCTGGGGGCTCGGGTCGGCGCGGGAGGACCTCTCCCGGCGGGGCTGAGTGCTGGGGCTCGCGTGCCGACCCGGGTGGAGGAATGGGGTCGGCACAGCCACACCCCATCAGGGACGCGCGGACCGGGTGCGGAGCGTGCCGACGGGGAGCGGCGGTGGCTGTCGGCACGGGGGAAGGGGCTCCCGCGGTGGTGGGCGCTGTCTTTCGCGTGCCGACGGGGCCTGGGAGCTAGGGTCGGCACGGGGGAAGGGGTTCCCGCGGTGGTGGGCGCTGTCTTTCGCGTGCCGACGGGGCCTGGGGGCTCGGGTCGGCGCGGGAGGACCTCTCCCGGCGGGGCTGAGGGCTGGGGCTCGCGTGCCGACTCGGGTGGAGGAATGGGGTCGGCACAGCCATACCCCATCAGGGACGCGCGGACCGGGTGCGGAGCGTGCCGACTCCCGACCCGAGCGGCGGAGACGGGAGGATTCTGGCAAAAACACTATCTTACCTGACTTTCCTCAGCAGATGCTTCGCAAAATAATGACTATCTTTGTCACATGGCAGAACGCAGGATAACCAACATAGTGATCGACTTCGGAGGTGTCATCGCACCGGCCAGCATGGAGCAGGTCAAGAGCCGCTTCAGGGAGATCGGAGTGAAGAACATCGAAGAGTACCTCGACGTCATCACACAGAGAGGATTCATCGGAGACTTCGAATCAGGAACGATCGGCACAGAGGAATTCATCAGCAAGATCAGCGAGATCGCAGGACAGGAAGTCACCCACGAAAGAAGCGCCTACGCCTGCCAGGGATTCTTCCTGCCGATACCGCAGAGGAACCTGGACATCCTGACCAGGCTGCGCTCGGAAGGCTATGCACTCTCACTGCTCTCGAACACGAACCCGCTGGTGGCCGAATGGACCCTCAGCGACAGCTTCGACGGCAAGGGACACCCACTGAGCCACTATTTCGACAGAATCTACCTCAGCTACGCGATAAAGGCCATGAAACCAGACCCGAAGGCATTCATGAATATGCTCGAAGGGGAGGGTGTGGAGCCTGAAAGGATCCTGTTCATCGACGATGGCGAAAGGAACATCGAAGCAGCTTCCAAGCTGGGAATCAACACATTGAAAGTCACGAACGGAGAAGACTGGACCGTCCTGGTCGAGCCCAGGCTCAAAGAGCTGAACGGCTGCGGGGACCAGGAAGGCACGGGAAGGTAATCACCATAAAAAGAGAAAAAGGAAAGGCAATGACAGACATAAAGATCATACAGTGTCCTCTTGGACAAGCTGCAGCAAGGATCAAGACCCTGGCAAGGGAAGCCGGCTGCGGAGATGAGATTTTCATCGTCCACGACAGCAACGTCACAGACATCGTCGACAGGCTCGGACTCGAAGCCCAGGGCGTTCTGGACATCGACGCAACCGAGGAGATGAAGTCATTCGAGACAGTCATGGCAATCAACAGCTGGCTCATGGACCTCGGAGCCGACAGGCACGCATTCGTGCTCGGCATCGGAGGAGGCATCACGACCGACATGACCGGATTCGCAGCATCGATCTACAAGAGAGGCGTCAAGTTTGCGTTCCTTCCGACAACCCTGCTCGCCCAGGTCGACGCAGCCATCGGCGGAAAGAACGGAGTCAACCTCGACTCATTCAAGAACATCATGGGCGTCATCAGACAGCCGGAAGCCACAATAATCTGCCCGGAAGTACTTGAGACACTGCCGTTTTCACAGATTGCATCAGGTGCCGCCGAACTGCTGAAGACGTTCATCATCGACGACTCCAGCAACAGTTACGACAAGGCAGTCAACCTCCTGACCCAGGTCTGCGAAGCCGAAGACAAGAAAGCCGAACTCAAAAGACAGGCACGACAGTTCCAGGCACTCATCGCCGCAGCCGCACAGGTCAAGGCAGGCATCGCAGGACGTGACCCTAACGAACACGGAGAACGCAGGTTCCTCAACCTCGGACACACCTTCGCCCACGCGATCGAAAAGAATTCAAATGAAAGAATAGGCCATGGTGCAGCCGTGTCGATGGGAATGCTGCTTGCGGCAAGGCTCGCAGAGAATCTCGGAATCGCAAGGCAGGGACTTGCAGCCGGACTCGAAGCAGACTTCATCGCCTGCGGCATGCAGACAAGGTGCCCTTACAGCATCGAGAGCATGGCTGAAGCCATGAAGAAGGACAAGAAGGCACAGGGAGACATCATCCACTTCGTCCTCCCGGTCAAGATCGGAGAGGTCATCACCAGGGACCTGACCGTCGAGGAAGCCGTGGAGGCACTGAGCCAGGACTAATAGACAATAAAGAAACACAAACGATATGGTAAAGCACATCATCCTCTGGAAGCTCAAGGAAGAGCTCACAGACCAGCAGAAGGCAGAGATCAAGCGCGGGATCAAGGAAGGCCTCGAGGGACTCGTAGGCCAGGTACCGGGACTTGTCGACGTCAAGGTGAACATCGACGGAAGGCTCGACAGCTCCAATGTCGACGTGATGCTTGACAGCACGCTCGAGAGCCCTGAGGCGCTCAAGGGCTACGCAAAGCACCCTGCACACGTTGCCGTGGCAGACTCAAAGGTCCGCCCTTTCACTGCAGCCAGGACCTGCCTGGATTTCGAATTCTAGGAGCTACTTCACGAACTTTCCGTCCGCAATGCGGACATGCTCGACCTCGCGGCCTGATTCCTCACGGATCCAGGTCTCGAAGGAGCGTGAGCCTTCCCTGAAGACAAAGACGCGGGCACCGCGGACGACATGGTTGTAGATGGTGTCGTCCCCGGAGAAGCGACCGTAGCAGAGAGCAAGGCCGGAACGCAGCAGCACATAGTCATTGTCATGGTCGTGACCGACGGTCATGCCGATGACGCTTCCGGACTCGACGGCAGCCGCGAACATCCCGGTGTTCAGAGACTGGATGCACTCGTCCTCCCCCTTGCGGCCCACACAGCCGACATCGTGGCGATGGCCTACGAAATCATACTCAGGGACAGGGATGTGGAAGAACATGAACGACGGTACGGGCGTGCCGCCGTTCTTTTTCGTCACGGCAGCAGCCTCTTTCCTGAACCAGTCCACCTGATCGAAGGTAAACCAAGCGTAAGTACCTAAGGATCTGTCCTTTGGATAGTCATGGGAATCCAGGTTCCAGAAGCAGAATGCAGGCCTGCCGTCATGGCCGAGAACGTCGATCCTCGAATCCGTGACCTCGCCCTTGCGGTCCGTCTCGACGAGGGACCACTTGCTGGACCTCAGGATGTCGGCGATCTGCCTGCGCGAAAGCGGACACTCGGCATCATGGTTGCCGAAGCACATGCAGTACGGCACCTGATGAGCATCGAGCGTGTCCACGACACGGTGCCACAGCCCATCCGCCTTGCCCCAGGTCACGATGTCACCTGTCATCATCACGAGGTCGGGCTTCTCCATGCTGAGCAGCTCCCCTATCCTGCGGAGCGTCCTTTCTGAATATTCACAATTCGCCTCGCTTCCCACATTGAGGTGGGTGTCCGTCAGCTGAAGGACCTTGAAGGTTGAATCCGCCCTGAAGGCCAGCTTTGGCTGGGCAGAGCAAAGTATGGAGAGGCAAAGTGCCACGGCGACAGTCAGATTTTTCATATCAAATTGTTTTACTGCCTCAAATATAGGCAAAGTTCTGCTCTTGCGCACCCTTGGATATACCATTATAAATGGGGAAATTACTATTTTTGTAGATTATGATTTGCACAACCATACAGCACCACTCCCTCGAGGAGATACTTGACATCCTCGAAAACAGCAAGCCGGCAATCGGTATGGCTGAGATCCGTCTCGACCGATGCCCACTCGATGAAGAAGCCATCGAGACCCTTTTCTCATCCTCAGACACTCCGCTGATCGCGACCAGCAGGGTTGCAGGGGACGGAAACGGAACCTGGAAAGAAGCCGAGGCAAGGCTCCTCACGGCCATACAGGCCGGAGCGGCATTCGTCGACCTTGAGATCGAGGCTCCGAAGGAAGTCGGGAAGAGGATAAGGCGTGCCTGCAGCGAGTACGGCACCACGATGATCCGCTCATGCCATTTCTTCGACGGCGTTCCGTCGGAGGGAGACCTGATGTCGATGGTGGAGCGCTGCAGCCAGTATGGCGGTGAGATCGTCAAGATTGCAGCCATGGCAAAGGACGAGGACGACGTCCGCAGGGTCATGTCCATCTACGCCAACTGCAGGAAGGGCAAGCTCGTGGCTTTCGCGATGGGCGAGGTCGGCCGTCAGAGCAGGATCGACTGTCTCGCAGCCGGTTCTCCGTTCACTTACGCAGCCCTCACCGAGGAAGAGGCTGCTGCCCCTGGCCAGTGGAGTTACGCAAGCATGGCTGAAAGGATCTTCGAGGACAGGAAGCCTCTCGGAGGAAGCAATGCATTGAACATCAACGCCTCGAAGAGCTTCGCACAGAGAGCCATCATCGCAGCTGCCCTTTCGGATGGTCAGTCAAGACTTGGAGGGTACACTCCATGCGGGGACAACGAGGCTGCCATCGAGGTGGCCCGCAACCTCGGAGCGCAGGTCAAGGTCGACGGCACCGATGTGCTGATTGAAGGAATAGCCAAGGGTGGCAAGCCAGCATATTCAAGGGACTCGCTGTTCGTGGGCGAGTCGGGTCTGCTGACAAGGCTGATGATTCCGCTGGTCGCAGCGATTGCTGACGGCACGGTCACGATCGAGGGCAGGGGGACGCTGCTGAACAGGCCTCTCAAGGGTGCATCGGACATCATGGCGCAGTTCGGGACAGTTCTCAGGCCGCTTGCAGAGGATGCGCAGGCAGGAATAGTCAAGGTGCCGCTCTCGGTGCAGGGGCCGCTCCTCCCAGGCAAGGCTGACGTGTCCGGAAAGGATGGATCCCAGCTGATCTCAGGTCTTCTGATGGCGCTTCCGCTCCTTCCGGTGGATTCGACGGTCCATGTCCACGACCCGAAGAGCATCCCTTACATGTTCATCACGATCGACGTACTCCGCAAGTTCGGAATCAGGATCGGAAGCGAGATGGAAGGTGGTGAGGACTTCATGGAGACCCAGGACTGGGCTCTGTGCACAAGCATGACTTTCAAGATCAAGGGCGGCCAGAAGTACTCGGCAGCCGATTTCGACATAGAAGGTGACTGGAGTTCAGCTGCGAACTTCATGGTAGCGGGCGCGCTCTTCGGCAAGACCGTGCTCGCAGGCATGGACACCGCATCTCTCCAGGCAGACATCTCCATCATGGACATCCTGATGGACGCCGGAGCCAGCATCTCGCAGATCGAGGACGATGTTCAGGAGGAAGGCAGCCAGAGCCACAAGGGCCTCATCACGGTCCAGAGGGCCCCACTCAAGGCTTTCGACACAGATCTGAACAACTGCCCGGATCTCTTCCCCATCGTGGCTGTACTTGCAGCCTGGTGCACGGGCACGAGTACCATCGCCGGGTTCAAGAGGCTGTCCAGCAAGGAGAGTGACAGAGGCAAGGCGATCCTCGAGATGCTTGGCAAGATGGGTGTCAAGGCAAGCGCAGAAGATGACGTGATGAGCGTCGAGGGCGAGTCCCTGGAGAGCCGCATCCTGAACGGAAGGCTCCTCAAGGGCGGCAAGTACACATCTTCGCATGACCATCGAATGGCGATGGCTCTGACCGTGGCAGCCTATGGTGCAGATTCCCCGGTCATCATCGACGACAGGGAGTGCGTTGCAAAGTCCTTCCCGGACTTCTTCGAGAAATGGGAACAGGTGGTAAGATAAAAACAACAATCAGAAATGAATAGTTTCGGAAATAATTTCAAGGTCAGCATTTTCGGTGAGTCCCACGGGACGGGCATCGGAATCGTCGTGGATGGTGTCAGAGCTGGAATCAGCCTCTGCACGGAAGACCTCATGGCAGACATCCTCCGCAGGAAGAGCGGTGCGAAGGGAACCACTCCGAGAGTGGAGGCAGACGAGCCTGAATTCCTCAGCGGAGTGTTCGAGGGACACACCACAGGCAGCCCGATCGCGATCATATTCAGGAACGGGAACACAAGGTCATCAGACTACGAAGCCCTGAAGGCAGTTCCTCGTCCTGGACATGCCGACTATGTGGCCGGTGTGAAGTGGGACGGATTCAATGACCCACGCGGCGGCGGACATTTCTCCGGAAGGATCACCCTCCCGGTCGTGGCTGCAGGTGTCATCGCCAAGAAGATGTCGGGGATGGACTTCAGCGCCGAACTCATCGAGATCGGAGGCGAGACCGACAAGGCCAGGTGGAGCGAGCTTCTCGACAGGACGTCCAAGGAAGGTGACTCGATCGGAGGCATCGTGGAATGTACCGTGAGCGGAGTTCCGGCAGGACTCGGAGAGCCTTTCTTCGATTCGGCAGAGGCATTGCTCTCACATGCGATGTTCTCGATCCCGGGAGTGCGCGGAGTCGAGTTCGGTGACGGATTTGCCGCTGCCCGCATGAAGGGTTCCGAGCACAACGACCCACTGGTTCTTGAGGATGGAGCCGTCAGGACCGTGAAGAACGGCGCCGGCGGCATCAACGGAGGAATCACGAATGGCGCCCAGATCAAGTTCAGGGTGGCCTTCAAGCCTACCGCCAGCATCTGCAGGGAGCAGAAGACTCTCAACGTGAAGACCGGAGAGATGGTCTCACTCAACGTCCCTGGAAGGCACGATGTGTGCTTCGCCCTGAGGACACCTGTCATCGTGGAGGCGATGGCTGCAATCGTGCTTGCCGACCTGGCAGCACGCAAATAAGAGACATTTGATGGACGCAAGAGAAGAAGACAAGATAATCCAAGGGATAACCCAGCAGGAGTACAAGGAGGGTTTCGTGACGGATGTGACTCAGGACTTCATCCCGAAGGGGCTGAACGAAGACATCATCCGCACGATCTCACGTCTCAAGGAAGAACCTGAATGGCTGCTGGAGTTCCGCCTGGACGCTTTCAGGCGCTGGGAGAAGATGGAGCAGCCTCACTGGGCCCATCTCGACCTGCCTGAGATCGACTACCAGGACATCATCTACTACGCAGCTCCGAAGAAGAACTCCGACAAGCCGAAGGAGATCGACCCGAAGCTGGAAGAGACATTCGAGAAGCTCGGCATCCCTGTCAGGGAGCGCCAGGCACTCGCCGGAGGCGGTGGAGTCGCCGTGGACGCCGTGTTCGATTCAGTGTCGGTCGCAACGACCTTCCGTGCCTCGCTGGCTGAGAAGGGAATCATCTTCTGCAGCTTCTCGGAGGCAGTCAGGGAGCATTCCGACCTGGTACGCAAGTACTTAGCATCGGTTGTCCCGGTCGGCGACAACTACTTCGCAGCACTCAACAGCGCAGTTTTCTCCGACGGCAGCTTCTGCTACATCCCGAAGGGGGTGAAGTGCCCGATGGAGCTCTCCAGCTACTTCCGTATCAACGCTGCAGGCACAGGCCAGTTCGAGAGGACCCTGATCGTCGCAGACGAAGGAAGCACCCTCAGCTACATGGAAGGCTGCACAGCTCCGATGCGCGATGAGAACCAGCTGCATGCCGCAGTGGTCGAGATCATTGTGGAAAAGGATGCCGATGTGAAATATTCAACAGTGCAGAACTGGTACCCTGGAGACGCCGAGGGCAAGGGAGGCATCCTCAACCTCGTCACCAAGAGAGGAATATGCAAGGGCAGCGGGGCGCATCTCAGCTGGACACAGGTCGAGACAGGGTCAGCGATCACATGGAAATATCCTTCCACCATTCTCAAGGGAGACTATTCATCCTCAGAGTTCTACTCTGTCGCTGTCACCAACAACTACCAGCAGGCTGACACCGGCACGAAGATGATCCACATCGGGCGCGGCACCAAGAGCCGCATCGTCAGCAAGGGTATCTCGGCAGGTCACAGCCAGAACAGCTACCGCGGCCTTGTCAGGATGAACCCTGGTGCCGAGGGAGCCAGGAACTACTCCCAGTGCGACAGCCTCCTGATCGGTTCGCTCTGCGGAGCCCACACGTTCCCTGAGATCCAGAGCCTCAACCCGACGGCCACCGTCGAGCACGAGGCAACGACTTCAAAGATCAGTGAAGAACAGCTGTTCTACTGCAACCAGAGAGGCCTCAGCCCGGAGGATGCAGTCGGACTGATCGTCAACGGCTACGCCCACGAAGTACTCGCCAGGCTGCCGATGGAGTTCGCGGTCGAGGCCACCAAGCTTCTACAGGTTTCACTTGAAGGATCGATCGGATAGCCCATGGACTGGATAAACTACACACTTTTCACATTCGCTGGAGACCGCCCGGTGCTCCTGATCGACCTCGTCACTTCCGTGCTTGGCCTCATCTGCGTGTTCCTTGCCGGACGCAATAGCAAGTACAATTTCTGGGTCGGCTACCTGTACACGGCGGCGCTGTTCCTGATGTTCTGGAACAAGAGCCTGTACGCAAGCCTTCTCCTGCAGCCTATCTCACTGGGAATCAACATCCTTGGTCACTACCGCTGGACTCATCCGAAGAAGGAGGAAGAAAGCAGCGAGGATGCGTCCGCGCTCAAGGTCTCGATGCTCACGACCCCGGAGAGGGTCTTCGCCATCGCGATGGTCTTCGTCATCGCAGGCATCTGGGGATGGACTCTCGACTCGCTCTTCCCGGGAGACCCTCACCCTTACCTTGACTCCTGCGTCACGGTCCTGATCCTGGTGGCTCAGTTCCTGAGCGCACAGAAGAAGTGGGACTGCTGGATTGCCTGGCTGATGGTCAACATCACCCAGCTCATCCTGCACATCAGCGTCGGACATGTGTTCATGCCGCTTGTCTGCGCTCTCTACCTCATCAACGGCATGGCAGCCCTCGTGGGCTGGATGAAACTTTACAGAAAAAAAGCTTGATATGAACGATATTCTTCTTGAAATCAAAGACCTGCACGCAAAGGCAGGTGACAAGGAAATCCTCAAGGGCATCGACCTGACGATCCGCAAGGGAGAGATCCACGCCGTGATGGGACCGAACGGTGCAGGAAAGAGCACCCTTTCAGCCGTGCTCACCGGCAAGCCAAGCTACGAAGTCACTTCTGGCTCAGTCACCTTCATGGGTCAGGACCTTCTGGCCATGAAGCCTGAGGAAAGGGCATGGGCAGGACTCTTCCTGTCTTTCCAGTACCCTATCGAGATTCCGGGAGTGTCCATCACGAACTTCATGAAGACCGCCATCAACTCGAAGCGCAAGGCCCAGGGTCTTGAGCCGATGAAGGCCGGCGAGTTCCTCAAGCTGATGAAGGAAAAGATGGCTCTGGTGCAGATGAGGGCCGAGTTCGCCAAGCGCGAAGTCAACGTCGGATTCTCCGGCGGCGAGAAGAAGCGCAACGAGATCTTCCAGATGGCCATGCTCGACCCGAGCCTTGCAATCCTCGACGAGACCGACAGCGGACTCGATGTGGATGCCCTCAAGATCGTTGCAGACGGCGTCAACTCTCTCCACACTCCGGAGAAGTCTGCCATCGTCATCACCCACTACCAGAAGCTTCTTGAATATGTTCGCCCGGACATCGTCCATGTCCTCAAGGCCGGCCGAATCGTCAAGACCGGAGGCCGCGAACTGATCGACATGATCGAGAAGGATGGTTTCGAGCAGTTCCATAATAATGATTGATTCAACAGGAAAGACAATGAAAAGCATCAAGTCATTTCTACTCTGCGCCGTTGCAGTGATTCTTGCAACCGCTTGTGCGTCAAAGTCTCAGCCTTTCTGCTTCGTCCAGATCTCCGACCCTCAGATCGGATTCAACCCAGGCGATGAGAGGGCAACCATCGGATGGTTCTCCCAGACAATCGACAAGATCATCGAGATTTCTCCGGACTTCGTCATCTGCACCGGAGACATGACTCATCACATGTTCTCCGACGACTGGCAGATTGCTGCCTTCGACTCGCTCATGGCCATGATTCCGGAATCGATTCCGGTCTACTTCACTCCTGGAAACCATGATTACAGGACGACAGAGTGGCCGGGAAGCCGTGAGTTCTACGCCGAGCACTACGGCGAGAACAAGTTCTGCTTCATGCACAAGGGCTCCCTGTTCATCGGTTTCGATTCCAACCTTGTCAAGGAAGGACTCACGGAGCAGGAAGAGGAGCAGTTTGAATGGATCGGAGCTCAGATCGAGGAGTACGGCAAGATGGCCGACCACATATTCCTTTTCCAGCATTGTCCTGTCGTGTCGACGGGCGTCGATGAGGCTGACAGCTACTCGAACTTCCCGGAGCCTTACCGCTCGAAGTACCTCAAGTTCTTCGCCGAGCATGGCGTCGAGGCTGTCTTCTCAGGACATTGCCACAGGTCGGCCGAGATCGAGGTGGATGGCGTGAGCCTCGTCAACTGTGGCGCATGCGGCATCGCGCTTGGCGAGCTCAATGCGAAGGGCGAGCCTAACACGCACTGTCTCAACGTGGTGGAGGTGACTCCTTCCGCAGCTTGCTGGAACATCATTCCTGTTCAGAACGTCGAGTAATGGATATTCCAATGGACAGAAAGAACATAGACCACGGAAATTATGTCGCCGCTCCCCTCTCCGGGGGCGTGAGGGTCGAGGGCGGAAGAAGCGCCAGGGAGATCTTCATCCTCAGAGGTGGCCAGGATGTGGTTCCGCCTCAGTGCTACACCGTCGAGGCTGGTTCCATCCTTGACCTGACGGTGATTGTCCTGCCGGGTGTCTCGGCAAGGGTGCCGCTGACGGTCGACTTGCTCGGCGAGGGCGCTCAGGCCAATCTCTCGGGCATCTTCCTGAGCAGCGGGGATGACAAGGTCGACTTCGACATCACGATGAACCACCGGGTCGGAAAGTGCAAGTCAACGCAGCTTTTCAACGGGGTTGCCGCCGGAAACGCCCGCTGCGGATTCTTCGGAAGGATCGTCGTGGCTCCGGATGCTCAGCAGACCGAGGCCTTCCAGACCAATCACAACATTCTCCTGGGCGATGAGGCGAAGGTCGAGACGAAGCCTCGCCTTGAGATCTACGCCGATGATGTGAAGTGTTCGCATGGTGCGACCATCGGCAAGCTGAACGAGGAGGAGCAGTACTACATGCGTTCCAGGGGCATTCCTGAGGCGGAGGCCAAGGTGCTGCAGATGATTTCGTTCGTGGCGCCTGTCATTGCGTCCCTCCCGGAAACCGATGCGGAGGGCAAACCTTGCCGCGAGGCTGTTGCCCAGGCTGTCGAAGAAGCAATCAGAGCGATATGATCCTGAAGACCAACGTAAAGATCAATCTGGGACTCAATGTCCTGCGCAAGCGCGAGGATGGTTTCCACGATCTGGAGACTCTCTTCCTCCCCTGCTTTGAATATGGGGACTCGCTCGAAGTGATCACGGGTGATGACTACAGCCGCACGTCGGCTGCCTTGTTTGCAAGATACTCTGACGACCAGGTGGCTCAGGGGATCAGCGAGGATGGGAAGCTGATGATCACGATTGCCCGTGAGGAGGGTGTGGACTGGGAGCCGCTGAAGGATCTGTGCGCCAAGGCTTATGCGTTGCTGGCGAAGGATTTCGACTTGCCGGCGGTGAAGATCTTCCTCGAGAAGAAGGCTCCGGTGGGTGCCGGTCTCGGTGGCGGAAGTGCCGATGCGGCTTTCACCTTGCGTGCGCTGAACGAGCTTTGTGGGCTCGGGCTATCCGATGAGGCCCTTGCTCTCTACGCTTCGAAGCTGGGGAGCGACTGCGCATTCTTCATATTCAATCGTCCGATGCTTGGTTCGGGCAGGGGTGAGATTCTGGAGCCTGTGGATTTCGACCTTGAGGCTCTTGGACTGCAGCTGCAGGTGCTGGTTCCCGAGGGGATCGCTGTGTCGACTGCGGAGGCCTACAGGGGCGTCACTCCGAAAGAGCCGTCCATCAGGATCCGTGAGGTTCTGGCCAGGCCGTCCTCCGAGTGGAAGGAGCTGCTGGTCAATGATTTCGAGGCATCCGTCTTCCCAGAGCACAAGGAGCTAGCTGCCATCAAGCAGAGTCTCTACGACAGTGGCGCAGTCTATGCCGCCATGTCCGGCTCCGGTTCCGCCCTCTTCGGCCTGTACCAGCTGTAAGGCGCTCCCCGCGAGCGAAGGGTCCGTCCGGCGCACGCGGGAAAAGCGGAATCGGAGGGCTAAGCCGTCCGCCGAGGCGAGCGCGAGCGGATGATGGGGCATTTCCTGGACAAAACCCCGCTCGGAGGGCCTCACAAGCAGAATGGACCCATCTTTCCGTCCGGCGCACGCGGGAAAAGCGGAATCGAAGGGCAATGCCGTCCGCCGAGGCTGGCGCGGGCGGATGATGGGGCATGTTCTGGACAAACCCCCGCTCGGAGGTCCCCACAAGCAGAATGGACCCATCTTTCCGTCCGACGCACGAGGGAAAGGCGGAATCGAAGGGCAATGCCGTCCGCCG
>JAGHSC010000039.1 GCA_018066065.1 Candidatus Cryptobacteroides faecihippi | reverse complement strand
TCTCGAGGCTCTCAACCAGGACCTCGTCTGCGACGCAATCAACACAGCAATGCGCGAGCTCTTCCTCCAGGTTGTCTATGGTCGTACCCAGTCAGCTTTCTCTGAGGGCGGTCTTCCTGTAGGTGCTTCCCTCGAGGACCTCGGAAAGAACCTCCGCAGCCAGGTAGGTACCATGTTCGGTACCCGCGCAAAGGGTTCACGCTACCTCGAGATGACCGAGGGCTACTGCACACAGATGGCTCTCGACGCAAACGATGAGGTCATCGGCTACGAGTTCGTCAACCTTGGCAAGCTCATGGACGCTCTCAAGGGCGGTGCAACCGGTCCAGAGGCCATCGAGAAGGCAAAGGGCACCTATGGCCGCTTCAAGGATGCAGTTAAGTATATTGACCCACGTCGAGCATAAGCACTATGGCACTTTTCGAAAGCTACGAGCGTCGTATTAATCAGATTAATGCAGCTCTCAACAAGTACGGTATCAAGGACATCGACGAGGCAAAGGCCATCTGCGACGAGAAGGGTATCGATCCTTACAAGATGTGTGAGGACACACAGAAGATCTGCTTCGAGAATGCAAAGTGGGCTTACGTTGTAGGCGCTGCAATCGCAATCAAGAAGGGTTGCAAGACCGCTGCTGACGCAGCTGAGGCAATCGGTGAGGGTCTCCAGGCTTTCTGTATCCCTGGATCAGTTGCCGACGACCGCAAGGTTGGTCTCGGCCACGGTAACCTCGCAGCACGTCTTCTCCGTGAGGAGACCGAGTGCTTCGCATTCCTCGCAGGTCACTAGTCCTATGCAGCAGCTGGAGGCGCAATCAAGATCGCCGAGATGGCAAACAAGGTTCGCAAGAAGCCTCTCCGCGTCATCCTCAACGGTCTCGGAAAGGATGCTGCAAAGATCATCTCCCGCATCAACGGTTTCACCTATGTACAGACTGAGTTCGACTACTACACCGGTGAGGTGAAGGTCATCAACACCACCCGCTACTCAGAGGGTGTCCGCGGTGGCGTCAACTGCTACGGTGCAGACGATGTTCGCGAGGGCGTTGCAATCATGTGGAAGGAGAACGTTGACGTTTCCATCACCGGTAACTCAACCAACCCTACCCGTTTCCAGCACCCAGTTGCAGGTACCTACAAGAAGGAGCGTGTCCTCGCAGGCAAGCCTTACTTCTCAGTTGCTTCAGGTGGTGGTACCGGCCGTACCCTTCACCCAGACAACATGGCTGCAGGTCCAGCTTCATACGGTATGACCGATACTCTCGGCCGTATACACTCTGACGCTCAGTTCGCAGGTTCATCTTCAGTTCCTGCACACGTCGAGATGATGGGTTTCCTCGGCATGGGTAACAACCCTATGGTAGGTTGCTCAGTCGCTGTCGCAGTTGCAGTTGCTCAGGCAATGTAATTTCCTCCGGCTCGTCCGGAAAACGATAAGAGGATGACTGAAAGGTCCTGATGGACCTGGAGGTCATCCTCTTTATTATTTTAAATCAGATACTCGGGAACATCGTCAGTCTGTATCTGGCAATTATTGTGAGAAATCGTATTTTTGCAGAATCAACGAAACAAACTTATCACTAGACACATGAAGAAGACAATGATTGCCACGGCGGTGGCGCTGGCCCTTGCCGGCAGCCTGAATGCTCAGAACCCGATCCTGCAGAAACGCTACGGGACGCCTTATGAGATTCCTCCTTTCGAGAAGCTCACCATCGAGAACTATCGTGAAGCCATGCTCGAAGGCTTCAGGCTTGAGCGCCAGGAAATCATCGACATCATCGAGAACAAGGAGGCTCCGACATTCGAGAATGTCATCGTTGCCCTCGACAAGAGTGGAAAGCAGTTGTCCAAGGCCCGCATCTGGAGCTCTCTCAACAGCTCGAACTCGACAGACGAGCTGAGAGCCCTCGCAAAGGAGATGTCTCCCCTGAGCTCCGAGCTCTCCAACTTCATCAACATGAACGAGGCCCTCTTCGCCAAGGTGAAGCATGTCTACGACCACCAGAAGGAGTACGGTCTCGACAAGGAGCAGGCATCCCTGCTCGAGAAGACCTACAAGGGATTCGTCAACGGAGGAGCTCTCCTGGACGAAGACCAGAAGAAGGAGCTTGCCGGAATCAACCTCAGGCTTTCGGAGCTTCAGATCCAGTTCAGCCAGAACCTGATGCATGACACCAACAATTCCTACGTCATCGTCGACAAGGTCAGCGAGCTTGCAGGCCTTCCTGAAGAGAACATCGAAAGGGCAGCAGCCCTGGCCGAGAAGACCGGCAACCCTGGCAAGTACGCATTCAACATGCAGCGCACAAGCTGCAACCCTGTGCTCCAGTACTGCAGCAACCGCGAGCTCAGGAAGAAGGTTTACCTGATGTACAACGACAGGTGCAACCACGGCGACGAGTTCGACAACAAGGAAATCGCCAGGGAAATCATCACCCTCCGTCTCCGCAGGGCCAGGATAATGGGCCACGGGAACTATGCCGAGGGAGCACTCGAGACCAAGATGGCCCAGAAGCCGGAGAATGTCTATGCCCTTCTCGACCAGATCTGGGGTCCTGCAGTGGCAAAGGCTCAGGAGGAGATCCAGGACATCAAGGCCATGATGAAGGCCGACAAGGTCAAGGGACAGCCTCAGCGCTGGGACTACATGTACTACCTCGACAAGGCGAAGAAGGCAAAGTTCAACGTGGACGATGCCCAGCTTTCCGAGTATTTCGAGATCGATGCAGTCCAGCAGGGAATCTTCTACGTGGCAAACAAGCTCTACGGCCTCAGCTTCAACGAAAGGACGGAGGACTACCCTGTCTACGAGCCTACAGCCAAGTCATGGGACGTCATCGACAGGAACGGCAACGTCATCGCCATCTTCTACAGCGACTACTTCCCACGCGACGGCAAGGGAGCCGGTGCATGGTGCAGCTCATTCCGCGGCCAGAGCTACGACGGTGCTGCACGAGTCCAGCCAATCGTGATGAATGTCTGCAACATGACCCTGCCGTCAGAAGGCAAGCCTGCCCTCCAGACGCTTGACAATGTCGAGACGATGTTCCACGAGTTCGGACACGCCCTGCACTCATTCTTCAGGAACGTCCACTACAGCGGAGTCTCCTCAGTCGAGCGCGACTTCGTCGAGCTCCCATCACAGATCAACGAGCACTGGGCATTCGAGCCTGAGGTCCTGAAGGTCTACGCAAAGCACTACAAGACAGGTGAGACAATCCCGGACGAACTGATCGAGAAGATCGAGAAGAGCAGCAACTACGGCCAGGGATTCGCCACCGTGGAACTTCTCGCGGCAGCCCTCGTCGACATGGACATGCACACCCTCACCGAGATCCCTGAAGACTTCGACGTCATGAAGTTCCAGGCAGAAAGGCTTGCAGGACGCGGAATCCCTGTACAGATCCTTCCACGCTACTCCGTCACCAACTTCAGCCATTCAATCGGAGGTGGCTACAGCGCCGGCTACTACAGCTACATCTGGTCGGAAGTACTTGACTGCGACGCATTCCAGGCATTCAAGGAGACCGGAGACATCTTCAACCAGGAAGTAGCGGAGCGCTTCTGCAAGTACGTCCTCACCCCACGAGGAATATCCAAGGGTTCAGAGATGTACCAGGAATTCAGAGGCCGTCAGCCTGAAGTCGAAGGCCTTCTCAAGAACAGAGGACTCTGATGACAGAACCGGCAAGGCTGCCGGTGTGCTCTCCATGCTCTATCGCCTGGACGCCATTGACGAAGACATGCGCGATCCCGGAAGGGAACACATGCGGCTTGGCGTAGGTAGACTTCTCGGCAATGCGGTCGATGTCGAAGAC
This sequence comes from Candidatus Cryptobacteroides faecihippi, assembly GCA_018066065.1. GTDB lineage: Bacteria > Bacteroidota > Bacteroidia > Bacteroidales > UBA932 > Cryptobacteroides > Cryptobacteroides faecihippi. The sequence goes on along the minus strand of JAGHSC010000039.1, from coordinate 201 downwards.
AGTGACATCGGCGGCATAGCCCGGGACAAGCAGTCCCCTCTCCTTGAGCTTGATCCTGGAGGCAGGGAGCCCGGTGCATTTCCAGACGGCAGTGGCAAGGTCGACGACCTTGTCCTCCCTGACGAACTTCTCGAAAAAGCGTGCGAAGGTCCCATAGGATCTAGGATGCGGAAGATCCTTGCTCAGAGGGCCTTCCGGTGA
>JAGHSC010000269.1 GCA_018066065.1 Candidatus Cryptobacteroides faecihippi | reverse complement strand
TCAGGTCAGGAGCTTGGGGATGCCGTCGGCGGTCTCGTTGTCGAGGTTGCCGGTCGGCTCGTCGGCGATGATCAGCTGCGGGCGGTTCAGCAGGGACCTTGCGATCGCGATGCGCTGCTGCTCGCCTCCGGAGAGCTGGTGAGGCATCTTGTGGGCCTTGTTCTTCATCCCGACTGCCTCCAGCACTTCGCTGATTCTCCTGTCCGCGGCGTTCCTGTCCTTCCATCCCGTTGCCTTTAGGACGAACTCAAGGTTGTCCTCCACGGTCCTGTCCATGAGGAGCTGGAAATCCTGGAAGACGACTCCTACCTTGCGTCTGAGGAAAGGGATTTCCTTGTCCTTCAGCCTGTCCAGGCGGAAGCCGCACACTGAGCCCGTTCCCTTGCCGAGCTTGTTCTCCGCGATCATCGTCCTGATGATCGAAGTCTTGCCCGTTCCGACCTTGCCGACGATGTACACAAAGTCGCCGGGATTGATGTCCATGTCGAGCCCGTAGATCACGGTTGACTCGCCATTCAGGATGTCTGCATTCCTGAATGAAACGAGTGGCTCTCTTTTTGCTGATGTGTTTGAGCTATCTTCCATAATTAGTGCAAAGATACTTTATTTTTCGGTCCGAAATACGTAAATTTGTAGATTAAGTGTAAAGACGATAAAAAACTTCAAACCAATATGAAAAGAAGACTCATCGCGGCACTTCTTGCCGCCTTGGCGCTCTGCCCGGGAAGCCCTGTCTCGGCTCAGGAGACGACTCCGGACATCTACCGCCACGCAGTCGAGCTTTACGGCCGCGGCATGTTCGAGCGCGCCGAGACATTGTTCGGCGAAGTAGCTTCTGAAACAGGTGATGTGATGGCAAAGGGCTACGAGGCTCTCTGTGCCGTACGTCTCCAGGCGGTGGGCAACAGAACCCTTGCCGACCAGTTCATCTCAGAGAATCCTTATTCCAGCCTTATCCCTCAGATCCGTTTCTACAATGCGCTCAACCTCTTCGATGAGCGCAGCTACAGTGCTGCCGCAGCCGAGTTCGCAAGGATCGACTCACGCGCGCTGAAGAACGACCAGATCCCTGAGTTCATGTTCAAGGAGGCTTATTCACGCTTCGAGCTCGATGACTATGACCGTGCCGCAGACCTCTTCGCGAAGGCGGAAAGGATGCCTCAGTCGGACTTCACTGCCCCGTCGAGATATTCACTGGGCTACATCGAGTACACCCGCAGGAACTTCAAGGATGCCTTTGACTGGTTCGAGAAATCCGCCAGGGATCCGCGTTTCACCGACCAGGCGACGTCCTACATGATCGAGTGCCGCTACATGCAGAAGGACTATTCCTACGTCATCGACAAGGGAACCGAGATCTTCGAGAAGATGTCCCCTGAGCGCCAGGCCCATCTGGCCAAGTTCATCTCCGAGTCTTATCTTGCGCAGGACAAGCCTGCCAAGGCGAAGGAGTACTTCGACAAGATCGGGAAGAACAGGAAGGACATGGACGACAGCGACTTCTTCTTCGCTGGTTCCGTCCTCTACTCCACCGGTGACTACAAGGGAGCGATCGAGAACTTCTCCCAGATGAGGAACCACACCGACTCCATCGGCCAGATCGCTGACTATGAGATGGCTTACAGCCTCATCAAGACCGGAAACAAGGTCGCAGCGCTCGATGCATTCAAGTCGGCTTCTTCCAGCAAGTGGAATCCGGACATCAAGGAGGATGCCCATTTCAACTATGCCAAGCTTTCGTTTGACCTGAACCACAATCCGAAGGTCTTCAATGACTACATGGCCGCCTATCCTGAGAAGAAGAAGGATGACAGCATCTACAGCTACATGGCCCTTGCATGCCTCTACTCGCATGACTATGCCGGAGCCGTCGAGGCCTACTCCAACATCGACATGCTGGACAATGCGCAGAAGGCCAACTACATGCGTGCCAACTACCTGCGTGCCAACCAGCTCATCGCCGGAGGCTCGTGGAGGGATGCGGTCCCTCTCCTGAAGGCCGCGTCGTACTATTCCGACAGACGTGAGAGCTTCAACCAGCTCTCAAGGTACTGGCTTGCCGAGTCCTATTTCCGCAGCGAGCAGTACGACAGTGCGATCGATGCCTTCGGCAATCTGTACAACAACTCTGCCCTCGAAGGCAAGGCTGAAGGTGCGCTCATCCCTTATGACATGGCTTACAGCTACTTCCGCAAGGGCGACTACGACAATGCCGCGAAGTGGTTCGACACCTACCTCAAGGGCTCCAAGCTCTCGCAGGGCGAGGATGCCGCTGCCAGGAGGGGAGACTGCGACTTCATCAGGAAGGATTACGCAAAGGCTGTGAAGGGCTACGAGGACGCGATCGCGCGCTTCCCGTACAGCAGCAATCTCTATCCTTACCTCCAGGCGGGAATCGCCTACGGACTTTCGGGAAACAAGGCAAAGAAGGTCGAGGTCCTTTCGAAGGTCCTCGGAGCCAAGGCTGATGCCGAGTACTATCCTGAGGCAATGTACGAGCTCGGAAGGGCCTATGTCGCCAACGGGGACAATGCCTCGGCCGTCAGCACCTTCAAGAAGCTGAGCTCGTCGACTTCGGACAAGACGATCGTCGCACGCTCGCTCATCGAGCTCGGAATGATCTCAAGGAACGCATCTGAATATGACCAGGCTCTGGCCTACTACAAGCAGGTGATTTCGGAAATGCCTGACACTGAGTTCGCTTCCGATGCGCTCCAGGCCATCGAGTCGATCTACCAGTCAGAGGGCAGGGGAGACGAGTACCTTGACTATGCCGACAGGATCGGAGCCAACAAGGACAAGACCGACGAGGAAAGGGAGCAGATGTACTTCAATGCCGCAGAGCAGGTCTTCATGACCGAGAATTACACCAGGGCTCTTGCGTCGCTCCAGTCCTACCTGGACCGCTATCCACAGGGCGCGAAGGTCGCACAGGCTGACTACTATGTCGCCGAGTGCCACCGCAACCTTGGACAGAAGGAACAGGCCTGCGACTGGTACAGGAAGTCCCTCGATGCCGATCCGCACGGAATATGCTCTGAGAGCGCCATGCTCAACTTCTCACGTCTCTCCTACGATCTCGAGCACTTCAGGGATGCCTACTCGTCTTTCGAATCGCTGCTTGCCAATGCCAAGCTTGACGCCAACAGGCACAACGCCCGCGTGGGCATGATGCGCTCAGCATTCAAGGCTCAGGACTCCGAGAACGCCATCTCCTGCGCCGCCAAGGTTTCATCCGACCAGGCCAGCACCGCAGCTGAGAAGCGTGAGGCTGAATATGTGACCGCGAAGTCTCATCTCTTCATGGGCGACCGCGACCAGGCATTCAGGATATTCCGCTCACTGTCGGCAAGTCCGTCGACGGCCGAGGGTGCCGAGGCTTCCTACCTGATCATCCAGGATGCCTACGACCAGGGACAGTATGATTCCGTCCAGTCCAAGGTCTACAAGTTCGCCGAGGGTGCCGGTGACCAGTCCTACTGGCTCGCCAAGTCCTTCATCGTCCTTGGAGACTCCTTCGCCGACCAGGACAATCTCACTCAGGCCAAGGCTACATTCGAGAGCGTCAGCAAGGGCTACACTCCTCAGGGAACGGCTGATGACGTGCTCGACAGCGTCAGGATGAGACTTGAGAAACTTAAGACTTTGATGAAATGATGATGAAAAGAACATACTCACTGGCTGCAGCTCTCCTTCTGGCATGTGCTGCGGCCTCAGGCCAGAACTTCAACCCGACCGTGGAGGTTACCAACAACTACCAGGGCAATTCATCCGACGCAGCCAAGCCTGTCTTGGAGATGGCTGTCCCTGACTCTCTCCTGAGGTTCGACCTTGACTTCGACTATCTTGTCTTCAACAAGCGCTACGAGGGCTCGTACAGCTTCAAGCCATACATGCTGAACATGACTCCGGAGAAGAATGCCTACAGGGGTCACAAGCTCTATCTCAAGGCCGGTGCGGGCTACTCCCTCCATCCGGACTTCGACATGGTCTTCAGCCCGGCTTCGAAAGGTGGGCTCAATCTCAGCCTCTATGCATCGCACAAGTCCTATTTCGGCAACTACGCCACTATCAAGCCTTTTGATGACATGGGCGAGTACCGTCTCACCGGCACCGATGCTGTCTGGAAGGGCTATGATGCATTGACTACCGCTGGCTTTGACGGGCGCTATGACTGGGAGAACACCACCATCACATTCGGTGCAGGCTACTACGGCATCCTCGCCAGGGACACCACTGCAAGGCGCAGCTACAACGCACTCGACTTCAATGCAAGGGTACGTTCCAACAGGACTGACGAGAAGTTCTTCTTCTTCGATGTCGCCCTTCAGGGACGCTATGGCAACGATGCCTGCACTTCCTGTCCTGTCAATTTCCCTTTTGTCGTTGATCCGATGGAGTATTTCCCTTCGACCTTGGAGTCGAAGGATGCTCTTTCCGAAGGACATGTCGGCCTCCAGGCTACAGTCGGTCCTGTCTTCGACTACTTCCACCGTGCCCTTGTCACGGTCGAGGCTGAGGATGTTACCTATGGCGGCGGTTCCTTCAAGGGAGGTTCCGGAAGGATTGCCGTGACTCCGAGGTACGAGATGGAGACCGGACGCTGGAAGTTCAGCCTTGGCCTCAAGCTTGAGGGACTCTTCCATCAGGGAGATACAACGGTCGCCATCCCTGGCACCGACATCTTCAGGAAGAAGGGGAAGGTCGTCTATCCTGCAGTCCACGTCGACTTCACCGCGTCTGACAATGTGCTGATCTACGCTGCCGCCACCGGAGGCTCCCGCATGAACACATATTCATCGCTTATCGCTGACAACCATCACCTTGCGACCAACTTTGCGGCAAGAGGCAACTCGTTCATGGATAACTCGATCGAGGTGATGAACGTGAAGCTTGGGGTGAAAGGAAACATTGCAAGGAAGATTCAGTTCGACATCGATGGAGGTGCTGCCTTCATCGAGAACGGCATGCTTGAATCGGTCCTCAGCCGTGGACCTTTCGCCGCTCTGGGCGGGACGGTCATGATGCTTCCTGCGATCACATACCAGGACTACAACCTCATCTACGCCGACGCCATGTTCGGCCTCAATGCGGGCAAGGTCAGGCTGGATGCTGCCCTTCACTACAGGAAGATGGCACAGGGCAAGGAGGCGGATCCTCTCGTTGGATTCAGGATTCCAGACCTTACCGGGGAGGCTAGGTTTGTCTACGATTTCAATTCCAGGCTCTATGCCGGCCTGACCGCTTCAGGCTCCACCGCCAGAAAGGGAAACATGGATTCCTTGGCATGGAGCAAGCTTGAGGGAGTGACTTCGTCACAGCTTCCTGTCAGGATCCCTGGGTTCATCGATCTGGGCCTCATCGCCGGCTACCAGATCAACCGCAAGCTCGGTGTCTGGGCCCAGTGTGGCAACCTTCTCTGCGAGACCATTCAGAGAAATGTGATGTATGCCGAGAAAGGTCCGTGGGGAACGGTCGGAATCACCCTGACTTTGTAGAATTTTTCGTATATTTGTCTGTTTTTGGGGAAACCCTTCACAACATAGAAAACCGTACCAGAAAGATATGATTGAGAACGAAGAGATGAAGAAGGCGGAAGAACAGTATTCCGCCAGCAGCATTCAGGTGCTCGAAGGCCTTGAGGCTGTGAGAAAAAGACCTTCAATGTACATCGGAGACGTCGGCGAGCGAGGTCTCCATCACCTTGTCTACGAGGTCGTCGACAATGGTATCGATGAGGCCATGGCCGGCTTCTGCAACACCATCGACGTCTCCATTCTCGAGGACAATTCCATCAGGGTTGTCGACAATGGTCGAGGCATCCCTACCGGCATGCACCCGAAGGAGCACCGCTCCGCTCTCGAGGTCGTCATGACCGTGCTCCATGCTGGTGGTAAGTTCAACAAGGATTCCTACAAGGTCTCCGGAGGTCTCCACGGAGTCGGTGTCTCCTGCGTCAATGCACTTTCAGACTCGCTTGTCGCCGAGATTCACCGTGAGGGACACATCTTCGTCCAGAAATATTCAAAGGGCAAGCCTCTCGGTCCTGTCGAGATCGTGGGGGACTGCGATGACACAGGTACTTCGATCACCTTCCATCCGGATGCAACCGTCTTCACCCAGACCACCGTCTACAGGTATGAGACCCTCGCTGCCAGGATGAGGGAGCTCGCCTACCTCAACAGGGGCATCAAGATCACCCTCACCGACCAGAGGGAACTTGTCGACATCTTCGAGGTCGATGCCAACGGCGATTCAAAGGCCACAGGCGAGCAGCAGTTCCGCCAGGACGTCTTCTACTCACAGGAAGGTCTGAAGGAATTCATTGACTATCTCGACGCAGGAGCCACCCAGCTCATCCCTGAGGCCATCTGCGTACAGAACGACAAGGTCATCCCTATCGACATCGCTCTCTCGTACAACAACGGTTTTTCCGAGAAGATCTACTCTTACGTCAACAACATCAACACCATAGAGGGTGGTACTCACCTCCAGGGCTTCAAGATGGGCCTTTCACGCTCACTCAAGAAGTACGCCGAGGAGAACAACCTCCTTTCAAAGTTCAAGGGCGACCTCGCCCCTGAAGACTTCCGCGAGGGTCTGACCGCAGTCGTGTCGGTCAAGGTCGCCGAGCCTCAGTTCGAGGGTCAGACCAAGACCAAGCTCGGTAACCCTGAGGCAACTTCAGCGGTTTCCCAGGCTACTTCGGCTGCCATGGACCAGTACCTTGAGGAGCACCCTAAGGAGGGCAAGCTTCTCATCGAGAAGATCGTCCTTGCCGCAAATGCCCGCAATGCCGCCCGCAAGGCCCGTGAGATGGTCCAGAGAAAGACTGCCATGACCGGCGCCGGAATGCCGGGCAAGCTTGCAGACTGCTCGGAGAGGGATCCTGAGAGATGCGAACTCTTCCTCGTCGAGGGTGATTCCGCAGGCGGTACTGCAAAGCAGGGCCGCGACAGAAGGATCCAGGCTATCCTTCCTCTCCGAGGAAAGATCCTCAATGTGGAGAAGGCTGCGGTCGACCGTGCCTTCGACAGCGAGGAGATCCGGAACATCTACACCGCTCTCGGTGTGACGGTTGCGCAGGAGGATGAGGATGGAGTGAAGAGGATGGACCTCAGCAAGCTCCGCTACCACAAGGTCATCATCATGACCGATGCCGATGTCGACGGAAGCCACATCGCCTGCCTGATCCTCACATTCTTCTTCCGCTACATGTTCGATCTCATCCAGAATGGCTATGTCTACCTCGCCACACCTCCGCTCTATCTCGTGAAGAAGGGCAAGGAAGAGGTCTACTGCTGGACCGAGGAGCAGCGTGCAGAGGCTACCGCACGTCTCGGAAAGGGCACTGAGAAGGGTGTTACCGTCCAGAGATACAAAGGTCTCGGTGAGATGAGCGACGAGCAGCTCTGGGACACCACCATGGACCCACAGCGCAGAAGGCTCCGCAAGATCACCATCGAGAACGCAGCCGAGGCTGAGAGAACATTCTCAATGCTCATGGGCGACGACGTTCCACCTAGAAGACAGTTCATCGAGGAGAATGCACATTACGCAAACATCGACGCATAACAAGACAAATTAACTTACAATCACCATGTTGGATATTTTTGACAGAATCAACAGAGATGCTGGCGGTCCAATCGGCCAGTATTACGATCAGGCATTCGGATACTACATGTATCCAAAGCTCGAAGGCGAGCTTGGCCCTCATATGACATTCAATGGAAAGGAAGTTCTCAACTGGAGCCTCAACAACTATCTTGGACTTGCAAACCATCCAGAGGTCCGCAAGGCTGATGCCGAGGGTGCTGCAAAGTGGGGTCTTGCCTATCCTATGGGAAGCCGCATGCTTTCAGGCCACACCGCCCTTCACGAGAAGCTCGAGAAGATGTTCGCAGACTTCGAGAAGAAGGAGGACGCATTCCTCTTCAACTTCGGCTACCAGGGAATCGTCTCTGCAATCGACACTCTCACCGCACGCCATGACGTCATCGTCTACGATGCTGAGGCTCATGCCTGCCTTCTCG
>JAGHSC010000245.1 GCA_018066065.1 Candidatus Cryptobacteroides faecihippi | reverse complement strand
TTCATGGCCTTGGCATAGGAGGTCTTGTACTCAGGGAAGACGGTGTAGTCCGTGGCTTCCTTGGCCTGCTCGATGTGAAGCTCACGTGGCTTTCCATCAAGGCCGAGGCGGCCGTAGTCGTAGATTCTGTAGGTCAGGTCCGATGTCTGCTGGATCTCTGCGACGAAGGAACCGGCGCCGATGGCGTGGATTCGTCCTGCAGGAAGGAAGAAGACATCGCCCGGGGCTATCGAGTGCTCGGCAAGGACATCGGTGATCGTGTTGTCCTTGACGCGGGCTTCGTACTCATCCGGAGTGATTTCCTGTGTCAGGCCGCTGAGGAGATGGGCTCCCTCGTCGGCTCCGACGACGTACCACATCTCGGTCTTCCCCTTCATGCCCGGATGGGTCTTCGCTGCAAGCTCATCATCAGGATGGACCTGGATAGAGAGGTCGCTCTTGGCGTCGATGAACTTGATGAGGAGCGGGAACTCGGTCCCGTACTCGGCGAACACCTTCTTGCCGACGATCTGCTCACCGAACTCCTCCATGAGGTCGGTAAGGCCGCGACCCGCATATTCACCGTTCGCGATGGTGGAGACATGGCCCTTGACGGCAGAAATCTCCCAGCTTTCGCCGATCTTCTCCTGGTCAGTGGCTACTCCCTTGTAAGGTGCTATCTTTTCGCCTCCCCAGACCATTGTCCTGAGGAATGGCTCGAATTTCAGTGGATACATGCCCTAGCCGTTCTTCTTGTCAAGCTCGTGGAGTGCGAAGGCATAGGCACCGAGAGAGATGGCCTTGCTGGCGCCGATCTTGGAACGCATGACGCCGACGCGCTTTGCCGGATCGTAGACAACCTCGCGGTCGCTTCCGAAGACCTTGATCTTTCTCTCTTCGCCCTTGGCGAACTTTGCAAACTCATCAGGGTCATCGAGATTGTAGACTGCCATCTGGACCCTGTTGAGTTCCTCACCGGTGAGCTGGTGCATCTTTCCGCGCATCGAGCGGAGGATTCCAGGCATGAGGTACTCGTGGTTGTTCATGACACCGCCGCCGATGACGATGAGGCCATCGATGAGGGTGACAGCCGTTGCCATTGCATCGCCTGCAACCTCGCCCATCTTGTCGAAGGTCTTGATCGCAGCGATCCTGTCGCCCGGCTTCTTTCCCTGGGAGATGTCACCGATGTCCTTTGGCTCGAGCTCGTGGTTGAAATCGCCGGAGATCTCTCCGTAGACTCTCTTCACGGCACGGACAGCGACGCCGTCCTCGACGATGATGTTCGGATCGTCAGGATGCTTGAGGCAGAATGTCTCGACACATGAGTTGTCTCCTCTGTTGAGCTCACCGTTGATGACGGTACCGATTCCGAAACCGGTTCCGAAAGTGTAGCCGATGAGGTTGTGGTAGCGCTTTGAGCTGCCGGCTTCGGCAAGTCTCCTGTTGACCTCAGGGAGAGCTCCGCCGAGAGCCTCGCCATAGGCATAGAGGTCACCGTCGTTATTGATGAACACAGGAAGGTTGAACTTCTCGGAAAGGAATGGTCCAAGTGCTACTCCATCCCTGAAAGAAGGGAAGTTTGGAAGATAGCCGCCGATGATTCCGTTAGGATAGTCCGCAGGGCCTGGGAATGCAAAGCTGATTGCAGATGCCTTTTCGTCGCCGAGCGCCTTGATGACCATCTCGAAACCGATGACCATGGTGCGGAGGCAAAGGTTGAGTTCAGAAGCATTCGATGGGAGAGTCACAGTCTCGCCAAGATACTCGCCTCCCCTCATGGCACCGAAGACCATGTTTGTTCCGCCGGCGTCAAGGGTCAGGACGATCCTTTTGTCATTATTTACGTCTATCATGATAAATGATTTATGATTTTCTGATTTACGCAAATATAATGAATAAATCCATATAGTAATCGAGTGTACATGCAACCTTTCGCACCTTTTTGCTAACTTTGCTCGTGAATAAGAAGTTATAGATAATATGAACAGCAGAAATGGGCGCTCTTCAGGCGCCAGGAACGGAAGACAGACATCCAGGAAGGGCCGTGACAGCAAGTTCGGCTCCAAGGGAAGCAGGAAGAAGTTCATCGAGGTCACTGGAAAGGTCCAGATGACAAGGGATGGTTTTGTCTTCGTCATCGTAGAGAATGAGCCTGACAACGACGTGTTCGTCAAGGCCAGCAAGACACGCGGTGCCCTCAACGGGGACATCGTCAGATGTGCAGTCACACATGAAAGACAATCGGAACCGGCGCGTGGAGCGCGCGGTGGACACGGCGCCGGGAAAGGCAGCGAGAAGCGCAGGGAAGGCGAGATCATCGAGATCGTCGAGAGGAGCAGCCGTCCGTTCGTCGGAATCCTCCACACCGTCGGCAAGCAGGCCTGGGTGCTCATGCAGTCCAGGACCATGCCATACGACATCTACATTCCTTTCGAGACTCTCCCTGAAGGGGCAAGGAAGGGAATGAAGGTGGCAGCCGTCATCGACGGCTGGGAGAAGGGAGACCCAACGCCGACGGGACACATCGTGGATGTGCTCGGCGAGCCGGGTGCCAACGAGACCGAGATGCATGCCATCCTTGCGGAATACGGCCTGCCATACCGCTTCGAGCCTGAAGTCGAGAATGCTGCCGACAGCATTTCAGAAAAGATCACCAAGAAAGACCTCGAGGGCAGGCGCGACTTCCGCGACACCCTGACATTCACGATAGACCCTGCAGATGCAAAGGACTTTGACGACGCTCTCTCATGGAAGAGGCTTCCTGACGGCAACGTCGAGGTCGGAGTCCACATCGCCGACGTCTCCTACTACGTCACTCCGGGCTCTGCAGTGGACAAGGAGGCACAGGTCCGCGGTACTTCGGTCTACCTCGTGGACAGAACCGTACCGATGCTTCCGGAAAAACTCTCGAACAAGCTCTGTTCGCTTCGTCCGAACGAGGACAAGCTGACATTCTCGGCTGTCTTCGAGCTGACTCCTGACGCGCAGGTGGTCAAGCGCTGGTTTGGACGCACGGTCATCTGTTCCGACTACAGATTTGCCTACGAGACTGCCCAGCAGATCATCGACAACGGCGAGGCTTCGCTGGACATGGAACTCCGTGGAGGCACAGACGGAAAGTCTGCCCCGGTGAAGGATCCGGTCCTTGAGGCTTCTCCTGAAGCTGCAGCCAAGGCAGCAGGAAAGGCTGAGGCCGCCATGGGCGAGGGCGTCTACGAAGGCTGCCTCATCCCGCGCGACACAAAGGAAGCCATCCTTGATCTCCACAGGCTCGCGACCATCCTCCGCAAGCATCGCTTCGCTTCCGGTGCGATCAGCTTCGAGCGTCCGGAGATGAAGGTCGAGGTCGACATGGCCGGACGTCCGGTCAGGGTCTACGAGAAGATCACGAAGGAGGCGAACTGGCTGATCGAGGAATTCATGCTCCTCGCCAACAGGTCAGTCGCCGAGTTCATCGCCACTTCCGGCAACATGAACGGCAAGGCCGACAGCAACGCCAAGACATTTGTCTACCGTGTCCATGGTGAGCCTAATGCAGAGAAGATCGCTTCCCTGGGCAAGTTCGTCGGCAACTTCGGCTACAAGATGGGCCCGACCAACAACGGACGAGAGGTTGCCAAGTCCCTCAACACATTGCTCGACCAGTCAAAGGGCAAGCCAGAGTGCAACGCATTCCAGATGATTGCTCTCCGCTCGATGGCGAAGGCAATCTACACGACCGAGAACATCGGCCACTACGGTCTTGCATTCAAGTTCTACACCCACTTCACGTCTCCGATCCGACGCTACCCTGACACCATGGTCCACAGGCTTCTTGCGATGTACCTGGACAAGGCCAGGAGCCAGGATCAGGGCTACTACGAGAGCCAGTGCCAGCATGCTTCCGAGCGCGAGCAGATCGCTGCATCGGCCGAGCGCGACAGCATCAAGTACAAGCTCATCGAGTACATGACCGACAAGGTCGGCCAGGAGTTCGAGGGAACGATCTCCGGCCATACCGAGTGGGGAATGTATGTCGAGATCAAGCCGACGATGATCGAGGGCATGGTTGCGATGCGGGACATCAAGTCCGACTTCTTCGACTTCGACGAGAAGAACTACCTGATCCGCGGCAAGCGCACCGGCAAGATCTTCCGCCTGGGCGACCCTGTCAAGATCAAGGTCAAGGCAGCCAACCTCGAGCAGCGCCTCCTCGACTACGAGCTCACCGACTAGAAGCCGCAGACGCAGCACTAATACCGATCAAACAAAATAATGGCGTGGGGAATATTCATCA
>JAGHSC010000073.1 GCA_018066065.1 Candidatus Cryptobacteroides faecihippi | reverse complement strand
TCTTCGAGGTCTACAGGACAAAGACCGACCCTGTGGAAAGAGCGCAGATCTATCACCAGATCGACTCGATCAGCTACGAGGCATCCAAGATTGCCATACCTAATGAGTATGACAAGCTGATGGCAGTGATCGGCGCCCAGGGAACCAACGCCTTCACATCGAACGACATGACCGTCTACACGGAGGACATCCCTTCCAACCAGATCGAGAACTGGGCAAGGATCCAGTCCGACAGGTTCATCCACCCTGTCATCAGAGGATTCCACACCGAGCTCGAAACCGTCTACGAGGAGAAGAACATGAGCCTCGTCGAGGACGACTCAAAGGCCATGGAAGCAATTGATTCAGTGCTCTTTGCAAACCATCCTTACGGTCTCCAGACCACTCTCGGGACCCAGGAGCACCTCAAGAACCCTTCCATCATCAACATCGAGAACCACAGAAACAACTTCTACGTCCCGAACAACATCGCGATCTGCGTCTCCGGAGACTTTGACCCTGATCAGTTCGTCGCCACCGTCGAGAAGTACTTCGGCGAGTGGAAGGCCAACCCTGACATCAAGATGCTCGAATGCAAGCCTGAGGAACCGATCACGAAACCTGTCGAGAAGAACGTCTACGGACTTGATGCCGAATTCGTGATGATCGGCTGGAGGACTCCTGGCGCAGGCGACTACCTCAGAAGCGAAGTCGGCGACATCGCCAGCTCGATCCTCAGCAACGGCTCTGCCGGTCTCGCGGACATCGACCTCATGCAGGGACAGAAGCTCAACGGCTTCGAGGGATTCAACTACACCCGTCCTGACCATGGCGAGATGCTGCTCATCGGCTACCCTCGCCAGGGACAGACTCTTGAGGAAGTACGTGACCTCATGCTCGAAGAGGTCGCAAAGCTCCGCAGCGGAAGCTTCGACGACAGTCTAATCCAGTCCACCGTCAACAACATCAAGCTCAGCAAGATGCGCCAGCTTGAAAGCAACAGCAGCAGAGCTATGGCCTATGTCAACTCCTTCATCAACGGACATGACTGGAAGGTCGATGCCCTCGACATGCAGAGAATCGAGAAGATCACCAAGCAGCAGATCGTCGACTGGGCCAACGACTACCTCAGCGCAGACAGCTACGTCGTGGCATTCAAGAGGATCGGCACAGACAAGTCCATCCAGAAGATCGCCGCCCCTTCAATCACACCGATCGAGACCAACAGGAACATGAGGAGCGCATTCCTCGATGAGATCAGCAAGGTCGAGGTCGAACCGATCGAGCCAGTCTTCATCGACTTCTCCAAGGACATGTCCAAGGGATCTGTCGCTGAAAGCGTACGCTTCCTCTACAAGAAGAACGAGGTGAACGACATCGCATCAGTCAACTTCGCATTCAACTGCGGCGACCAGAACGACCCTCGCCTCGACCTGGCATTCCAGTACCTTGACTACCTCGGCACTCCGACCAGGACCGCAGAGCAGATCAAGAAGGAGATGTATGCACTTGCATGCAGCCCTCGCCTCTCGACCGGCTACACCCAGTCCTACATCGGAGCCTACGGCCTGGACGAGAACATCGGCAAGGCTCTCGACATCGTCGAGGACCTGATCCTCAACGCCCAGCCTGACGAGACAATCCTCGAAGGCCTGAAGTCAGACATCAAGAAGAGTCGCCGCGACGCCAAGCTCAGCCAGAGATCCTGCTTCGCCGCCCTCCAGAACTACATCTTCTACGGTCCTGAATTCATCCAGAAGACGACTCTCACCAACGGCCAGATCGACTCGCTCTCATCCGAGGACCTTCTCGGCCTTGTAAGGAACATCTACTCGAAGCAGCATGACGTCCTCTACTATGGTCCTTCAGACGAGGAGACCGCCAAGGCTGCCATCACCGCGCATCACAGGATCCAGGGTGCCCTCGAACCACTTGCAAGGGAGATCCCATCCCGCATGCAGTACGGCGAGAGCAAGGTCTTCCTTGCCCCTTACGATGCAAACCAGTTCTACTACATCCAGTACTCCGACAGAGGAGAGAAGTTCGACGTCGCCAATGATGCAGACATCACGCTGTACAACAACTACTTCGGCAGCGGCATGAACGCCATCGTCTTCCAGGAGATGAGAGAGGCACGCGGCCTTGCATATTCAGCAAGCGCATTCATGACCACCCCTTCCTTCAGGAATGAGCACTACACCTTCTACGCCTTCATCGCTTCGCAGAACGAGAAGCTGAAGGAGGCTGTCGAGGCATTCGACGACATCATCAACAACATGCCTGAGTCCGAGGCCGGATTCGAGATTGCAAAGACCAGCATCCTCTCCAACATCAGGACCAGCAGGACCACTGGAATGAGCGTGCTCAATGAATATCTCAGGCTCGAGGATCTTGGCCTCAGCGAGGACCGCAGCAAGGCTCTCTTCGAGAAGATCCAGGGCATGACCCTCGAGGACGTCAAGGCAACCCAGAAGAAGTGGGTCAAGGGACGCACCTACGTCTACGGTCTCCTCGGCAACTCAGCCGGCTACGACCAGGATTTCATCCAGTCCCTCGGCACAGTCACCCCGCTGACCCTCACCGAGATCTTCGGCTACTAGGCCTGCAGCACCACACATCAAAGAAAGAGTCCGGCTCATCACCGGACTCTTTCTTTACTCTCTTTCCCTTGTGTGCGTATGGGACCCACCGCCGTGTGTTCCACCTCCCGTGATATCCGGGGAGTCATTCAGCATCTCCTCCGGGGCGGGAACCCTAGTGCCTATGTTGTCATAGATGACACCATCCGTGTCAGAGACAACAGCAAGGGAAGTGTGAGGCATTCCTTCGTACTCCCAGTACAGCTCTACAAGGCTCATCCCGACCTTGATGAAGTCCAGGACATTGTTCTCCTTCTGCTCTTCTCCCGTCGCCGGAACCTTTATGTCCTTGATCTTCGCAAAGACAATTCTGCCTTCATCCTCGAACGCGAACTCAGCCTCATCATCGAAAATCTTCTCAACAGCTTTCTGCAGGTCCTTCTCCGACTTTATGGTGCCCTTGAAGGCATAATCTTTCAGAGTAAGCCCAGTGAACGAAGAGGAACGGGTCAGGAAAATACTTCGATTCCTGACCGTTTCGAGTTGGCTTTTCCATACAGGAGAGTTCTTCTTGGGATTGAGGATATTATTAGAGCAACTTGAAAACGCAAAGCAACTCAAGAACGCGATGACAAACAGGGTAAGAATATGGAAATGATTCTTTCTCATAAAACACAGTCTGAAAGTTCCCGGTGCAATATAGTAATTTTTTTAAACAAAACCATTTTCACAAAAGAAACCTCCATACCATGAGGTACGGAGGCAACTATTTCAGGATATTCAGAGATAATGTCCTAGACAGTTCCGAAGATGCGGTCACCGGCATCGCCGAGACCAGGAAGGATGTAGCAGTTCTCGTTGAGCTCACGGTCGACGGAAGCGACATAGATGTCGACATCCGGATGAAGCTCCTGAACCTTCTTCACTCCCTCAGGGGCAGCGACAAGGCACATTAGGCGAATGTCCTTGCAGCCGGTCTTCTTCACGAGATCGATTGCGTCGCACGCACTTCCACCGGTAGCAAGCATAGGGTCGGTCAGGATGCACATGCGCTTGTCCATCTCCTTTGGAAGCTTGCAGTAGTAAGGCACAGGCTGGTGGGTCACCTCGTCCCTGTAGAGGCCGATGAATCCGACCCTGGCGACAGGAATGAGCTCCCTGAGCCCATCGACCATGCCCAGGCCGGCACGGAGAATAGGCACGATCGCGACCTTCTTGCCGGCAATCTGCTTCAGTGTTGCAACCTCGAGAGGAGTCTCCACCTCGACATCTTCAAGAGGAAAGTCCCTCGTCACCTCATAACCCATCATGAGCGAGATTTCATAGAGCAGCTGTCTGAAGACGCTTGATGGAGTAGCCTTGTCCCTCATGATCGTCAGCTTGTGCTGGATCATGGGATGATCGATCACATGTAATTTACTCATGGTTATCAGATAGTTTGTTTAATGTACATTCAATGAACACCCGCTACTGCGCGAGCATCTCGTCGACAAGCCACTGCGCGCCGCCGACCTCCTTGACGAGGAAGAGCAGGTAGCGGATGTCAAGAGTGATGTTCCTGCAGATCTCCGGATCGAAGAAGATGTCGCTCATCGTTCCTTCCCAGACACGGTCGAAATTGAGGCCGATGAGCTCGCCGTCGGCATTGAGGACAGGGCTTCCGGAATTGCCGCCGGTCGTGTGGTTCGTGGCAAGGAAGCAGACAGGCTGGTCCTCATGGCCGCCCTGAGCGTAGATGTCACGAAGCTTCTGAGGGATGTTGTAGTCGAAGATCTCCGGATTGTCCTTCTCGATGATTCCCTTAAGGGTGGACACAGGATTGTACCAGACAGCATCGACAGGAGCGTAGCCGGACACCTTTCCGTAGGCAACCCTGAGGGTCAGGTTTGCATCCGGGAAGAAATCCTTCGAAGGCTCGAACTCCATCTGGCCCTTGACATAGAGCCTGTAGAGGAGGGTGATCTCGCCGGTAAGTTCCTTCATGCGAGGGAGAAGAGCAGACTTGTACCACTCATCCATGTTGACCTGGAGCTGGTAGGCCGGATCCTTCTTCGTTGCCTTGGCACAGGTCTCCTTCGAACGGAAGGCAGACTTGCCGAAGAGCTGGTCAGCCCATTTCTCGATCGAGCCGTACTTCTTCCTCTGGGCAAGGTACCACTCAGGGAGCATGTCCGAAGGCATCTTCTCGTCGAAGACGTTCATCACTGCCACGAAGCACTCCTTGTCGATCGGAAGGTAATAGTCCTTGTAGAAGCCGTCCAGGTTCGGAGTTCCCTTTGCATTGAACCATGAGGCCGCAGCAGAGGCGATCTCGATGGTGGCTGCGCTCTCCTTGTAGTAGTCGACTGCGAGCGCAAACTTCTCAAGCTCCGAGTAGAGTGAGGCGAGCTTCATGGTCACGCCTTCGTAAGGAGTTCCCTTTGCCCACTGCTCGAAGCGGGCTTCATATTCCTTCTTCGCCCCGACAACGTTGTTCTTGGCAAGGCCCTTTGACTCTCCCTGCCACTTCTTCCATGCATTGGAGACCCTGGCATACTTCGCCGAGTACTGGATCCTGACCTTCTGGGAGGCGGACATGTACTTGTTCATGATGTTGAGCCTCCTGGTGCGGAGATCGATCTTTGCCGGATCGGAGACGTCGCCGATGAAGCTGACGGATGACGAGTGGATGTACTCCTGGGTCGATCCCGGGAAACCGAAGACCATGGTGAAGTCGCCTTCCTTGACGCCCTGTGTGGAAATCTTCAGGAAGCGGCGAGGATGGTAAGGGACGTTGGAGTCGCTCACGTCGGCCGGCTCATTGTCCTTTCCAACATAGATCCTGAACATCGAGAAGTCTCCGGTGTGGCGAGGCCACATCCAGTTGTCGGTGTCGCCGCCGAACTTGCCGATGGATGAAGGAGGTGCGCCGACGAGACGGATGTCCCTGTACTCCTTGTACACGAAGAGGAAGTACTGGTTGCCATAGTACAATGCCTCCACGGAGGCCTTCAGGCTGTTGCCGCTCTCGACGGCAGCCTTCTTGATGGCAGCGGAGTTGAGCTTCACGATCGAGTCCCTCTGGGCCTCAGACATGCTCTCGGACCAGCCGTTCAGGACAGCAGAAGTCACATCCTCCATCCTGTCGAGGATCTTCACCGTGAGTCCAGGATTCTTCAGCTCCTCGCTGCTGTTCATCGCCCAGAAACCATCCTTGAGGTAGTCATGCTCGACGCTTGAGTGACTCTGGATCATTGAATATCCACAATGGTGATTTGTCAGCAGAAGGCCGTCCGCAGACACAATCTCACCCGTGCAGCCGCTTCCGAAGAGGACGACTGCATCCTTGAGGGATGCCTGGTTGACGCTGTAGATGTCCTCGGCACTGAGCTTGAAGCCCTTGGACTGCATGTCCTCGATTCTCTGGCTTATCAGGGACGGCAGCCACATGCCGTCGTCGGCCTTGGCCGCAAAGCCGCAGGCAAGAAGAAGACCCGCAGCGGCGATAACAAATCTCTTTATCATAATCTATACTTGCAAAAGCGGGATGAGGCCGCTTCTGCAAATATAGGTTAAATCATCAGAACTTGAAACCCCATCCGATCGATGGTACAAGACGGTTGCATGAGTCTCCCTTCCATCGTTGCCAGTAGTCCAGGCCGATGGAAAGATACGGCGAATAGCCGCGTGACTTGCCGGATCCGAACCTCAGCCTCGCGCCTCCGCAGAAGAATCCGGGATCATCGGAGACGACTGTGGTTGAAGCCTGGAGGCAGAGCTCACCAGCATAATTGCCCATCAGGCCGAATCTGGCCCCGAGGCCTGCACCGACCGTGCCGTTGAAGGATCCGGATCGGCCAAGGTCGGTTGATTCAACCGTCGAGGCGAGACCGAAGGGAACATAGACCGACAAGACATCATTGAACCTGTAGCCCAGGGAGACGGAATAGGTGGACAGGATGAAGCCATCCGAAGACATGGAACCTCCAACGGAGTACTCGGAAGCGCTGGTGAATCCCTTGCCCGAATTCTGGGCAGACGCTGCGACCGAAAGCAGCAAAGCAATAATGATCGATACTTTTCTCATATGACTAAGCTTTTGCGCAAGATAAGTTTTTTTTTATTTTTTTTAGCCCCTGACGTAAAATTTCACCGAAGTCAGCATGCAGGACTGACTCCAGAGTACTCTTGCAAATGAGCTAAACAATTCTTACGTTTGCAGGAGCCTGATAAATTAAAGTATCATGAAAAAACTGGCATTTACTACCATTCTTCTACTGTTGCTGCTTTCAGCCCATGCGCAGCTCCCGGAGCTCTCCGCCCCGAAGGTGCTTCCCGAGTCACCGGCCGCCGCTGCGCTCACCAAATACATCGAATGTCCCGTCGACCTGAGCAACGGCCTGGTCCAGATCTCCATCCCGCTGTACGAGACCAATCCTAATCAACGTAAAGGACAGATTCATTATCAGGACGATTCTGGAAAGTATCTCTATGATTCTCAAAAAAAAAAGAATTCATTAACGCTCCACGAAGTATCAATAATCTGCTTAAAGATAACGAGGTAAGAAAGTCAATTAATAATGGATTAAAGTATATCGGTGATGACAACTATTTATATTAATGAATTAATGTTTAAAGAGACTCAGTCTCATTCAAGGTTATTTAGAGTATCTCACAAACTTCAAACTATTATCGACAAAGGGTTCTGCGAAGTGAATGGATGTATATTTTTAAAAGCCTTATTTGAAGCCCGGCCCAATTTAGCAAATTGTTATTCAGACAAAACTGGCAGAGAAGGCTTTTTGAATGGGATTGAAGTCGATCTGTTTTGTAATAAGAACTATTATTACAATGCGATATATTATTCAGAAGGGATAATAGCCAAATGGAAAAAACAGTTTCCCGGAAAAGCAGGCACATTAGTTATCAGTCCAAACGAAAATGGATATCATATTACGATTTGTTGTTCACGAAATGATGAACCTCAATGGACAACAATTGCAGACAACAACATCCCTTTGATGATGGTTTCATTTTAGGATTATCTGAGATGGTAGAGTTTCATTGAGCAGACCTAAAAGAAAAGTACTAAAACGGTTCGGGAGGATAACACAGAGTCACACCGCAGAGGCGCTCGGAGGATGGAGGGACGTCCATTTCCTGAACTCCCTCACCGGGAAGCCGCTCGGGTCACTCGAGACGGCGACGCTCCCGTCGGGGCAGGCAAACTCCCTCGAGACGGGCTTCTCCTACGACCGCAACGGCAACGTGACCCACGACGGCCT
>JAGHSC010000212.1 GCA_018066065.1 Candidatus Cryptobacteroides faecihippi | reverse complement strand
TTCATTGAATATGCGACCCAGAGAGCCGCCTTCCTGCCTGCGTCGTGAAGCATGATGAGGTTGCGGACGTAGCCGGTGCTTTCCTTTGTCCTGTGGACCACGTAGAGCTGGCCTGAGGTGTTCGTGGCAGCGTTGAGCCAGTAGTCACCTTCGCTGCCGCTGACCCTGTCGCCGGACTTGGAGTAAGGAAGCGAGCTGGCCGGGACAGAGACAGCCGGAACCTCGTAGCAGGATCCGTAGGCGAGGCGTGCGTTGTCCGCATCCGTCGAGGAGTCAGTGGCTCCTGCCCCCTCCATGTCGACATTGAAGGTTGTGACGCGGCCGCGGTTGAAGGCTATCTTCTTGCTGGAGGACAGCTGCACGGTCTTGGTGTAGGTCTTTGAGTTGCCGTCCGTGACGGTTATCACGAGGGAGCCTGTCCTGAGCTCTCCGACCGGCATGAGGCCGAACCAGAACACATTGTCCCTGACATACTTCGCGTCAAGAGTGATGGTACTGACGTTCGCATTTGCATATTCACCTTCGCTGTAAGGCGTGCCGTAGTAGGTTCCGTCGCCGTAGAAGAAGCAGATGGAGTTGCCGGCCACTGCTGTCGGGAAGGTGATGGAGACGGACTGGATAGGTGCGCCCTCGTAGTTCCTGATGCTCATCCTTCCGTAGGCGGCGACGTGGGTGAAATGCATGCTGACCGATCTCGGGAGTCCTCCTGAGTAGGCCGTCCTGCCCCAGATGACCTGGGCGCTTTCGTCCGGTGATCCCTCGAGGGGAGTCTGTGCCGCCGGCATCACGAGGTAGACCGAGCTGTACTTCGATGACGGTGCCGAGCTGGTGAAGCCTCCCTTGTTGGAGGTCGATGTCGCGCCGGAGTAGTTTCCTTTCGGGGAGAACCCGTAGAGAGTTCCGGAAGTGGCTGAGGATGAGGAGAATGTGGCAGAGAATGAGGCTTCCTTCCCGCCGTCCCCGACGGTCGGGTACGCATCCACGAAGGCATCCCCATTGAGGGAGAATCTTGCGCTCTTGGCTGTGGTCCAGAGTGTCGGATAGGTGTCTCCCTCCTTCTCTCCGAAGCAGGTCCTGGTGTCGATCGGTCCGGCATTCACCTCGACGGTGAAGCCAGGCTCTTCAGCCTCATGCCGGTCGGTCGGAGCCAAGCTCTCCTTGGAACATCCGGCTGCCATGAGGATGGACATTGCCAGTACCGTCAGTCTTCTGCCCTGGAAGTTCATGTCTGATGCCTACAATCCCCAGTCGGAAGCGTTGAACGTTGATTTCGGTGCGTTCGGCACGTTCGGGAAATATGTCACCCCGGTGATCTTTTCCAGGTCGGAGACGCTCATCATCTCGCGTGAGCTGACAGCCTGGCCCTTGAGGGAGTTGGTGTGTGCCCTGACGAAGGCTGCGCACTTGAGCTCGCTTGCAGAGCAGTCCCTGACTGCCTTCCTGGACGATCCGTTCTTTGTCCTGAGGAGGACGTAGTAGAACATCGTCGGCATGTCGACGTCGTTTCTTCCGCCGAAGCTGATCGTCTTAGGCTCGACGGTGTGGCCGTAGCCGTCGGTGTACCTCTCGAAGTGGCATCCGATCACCTCGTAGAGCGTGTCGGCACAGACCTGACCATCGACCCAGTCCTCTAGGATGTTCCATCCACCGCCTCCGGTGTTGAACCCGCTGGAGAGCTGTGGGGCGATGTTGGTGTAGTAGAAGACCTGCCTGTTGGTTGCCGACGAACTGGTCCTTTCCGCAGATCCGAGCATGTGGCCCTTGTTGCAGCCGCCTCCGGTTGACTTCGAGCTGTACTGGATGGATGAAGGTATGCTTCCATCCTGCCCGTAAGCATCTGTCCTGCTGGCACTTCCGACATACATGCTGTGTCTTGGAGCTGCGATCCAGAGAGGACAGTGGTGGTCTGCGCTGAAGCAGACGGTGTAGTTCCTTGCCTTGGCTCCGGTCGGTCCCTTTTCCGTGCCTGCGCAGAGATGGTAGGCATAGTACTGGGAGTTGTCCTGGGAGTTCACGAGGTACGACCCGCTCTTGCTGACATTCATCACAGGGAGCTCGTACCAGGTCGGATAGATGGACGCAGAAGTGCCGTCATCCGCAACTGTCAGAGTCCTTACGGCTCCGTAGTAATAGTTGTTGGTGCCGTTCTCGCTGACGATGATGTAGGCTCTGTAGTAGTAGGTCCTTCCGGCAGTGAGGTTGTCGATGCCGGCGCTGAAGCTTCCGCTCGTACCTGCTGGTGCAAGGTCGCACTGCTGTACCTGTCCGAGGCTTGAGGTGAGACCCCATTCGAATCCGGCTTCGCGTGGGCTTGCGGACGCGTTCGTGAATGAACCGTTGAGGGTGGCGGTCGAGGCCGTGATCGCAGTTGCCGAGCCGGTTGTGACCTTTGTCACGATCACCGGCATGTCGGTGTCGTAGTCTTCAGGATTGTTCCTTGTGTTTCTCCTGTACAGCTGCGGAAGAAGCATTGATGATGAAGCACTTGTCGTGTAGGTGTTGAAACGCGGTGAGCTGACATTGTAGAGGAATCTCTCGCCAGTGCTTCTGGTAGACTGTACGGTCGCCAGCCCGTTGCTTGTTGAAATTTTCCAGGTGTTTGTCGCTGAGGAACTTCCAAGAGTTGTCTTTCCCTGGCCAGTCGAGCCCAGTTTTGCTCTGTCAGGATCGATAAGCTTCCATGCGCCCTCGCTGCCCGTCAGGGTGAACTGGATTGTCCCTTCGCCGAGTGATGTGATTTCGGAGGCATCGGAACTGAACACGGAACTTACGCTTGTCAGGTAGTTGCTGGAGAGACTTCCCGCGGTCTTTCCCTTCTGGCTGCATGCGAGGACGAGCACATCCCCTGGCTCCAGGGTGCTGGCATCGGTGACCAGGCTCCACTTCTCAGTTCCCTTGACTCCGTCCATGTCGACGGTGAAGCTGGAGACGCGTCCCTGGCGGAAAGCAAGCTTCCTTGAAGGGGAGAGGGTGACTGTCTTTGAATATTCACGTCCGTCGGAGCCTACTGCCTTGATGATGAGGCTTCCCGAGGTCATCTCTTCGCATGGGGCGCATCCGAACCAGAAGACGTTGGAGGAGAGG
>JAGHSC010000272.1 GCA_018066065.1 Candidatus Cryptobacteroides faecihippi | reverse complement strand
TATCATAGCCGAACAGGATGCCGCCAAGCGCTACCACGAATGACAGGAAGACGACATAGGAGATGTTGTTGACGCTTTTGCCTGCCATAGATTAGATGTCGAGGTACTCTCTGTAGCGGTTGTAGAGATTGCCGGCCTGCTGATAGGCAGACTGTGGGCTCATGTAATGGCTGAACTCGAAGGTTATCGCCTTGTCATAGCCGCATCTTGCAGCTGCCTCGAGCTTCATCCTGAGCTTGTCGAACTTGATCGGAAGGAACTTGATCGGCATGTCGCGGTCGAAAGTCTCGGCATTGGTCCAGCACTGCATTCCGTACTTGTCTCCAAGTTTCTTGTTGACACTGAAGAACGCATCAAGCTCATCGTAGTCGATGTGCCGTCCTGGAACGCACATGCATCGACGACGTCATGGATTCCGTCAAAGATTTCGTTCCATTCCTCTTCATGCTGACGCACGGAGACACCTTCCTTAAGTTTGACATCCATGCCTTCCACAGCCTTCTTGCCATCGATCCATGGAGAGATGAAGGTAGGCAGGTTGTTGGAGATGTCCTTGCACATGCGACCCATCTCATGGAAAGTTTCGATGCAGCCCTTGGTCTTGCGGCTGATCTCGGTGCTGATGTACCAGCCCTGGAAGCTCTTGTGGTGGCCATAGGCATTCCAGACCTCCTCGATGACATACTTGTTGGACTCCAGTTCATAGGTCATGTCACCTGTGTCCCAGTTCTTTCCGCTGTCGTAGACGCCGAAGTAGAACTTCATGTCATACTTGTCGGCAAGAGAGAGGAAGAGCTCGACAAGGTCAAGGGATGGCATGTAGCAGCCCTTGGAAAGAAGGTACTTGCTTGGCCAGGTGATGAACTTGCGGTAGCCGCTTCTGATCATGATGACGGTGTCGATGCCGATGGCCTTCATGTGCTGGAAGTCCTGGTCCCACTCCCTCGCACCCCAGTTCTGGTGAGGGATGTCATGTGAGATCTCATCCAGGAATGTTCCCGTGATCTTGAGTCCGGTCCCCTTGGGAACGATAAGTTCGGCTCCGGAGATGAGCATCGGGTCCTCGGAAAGCTTGCCTTCAGAGGCTGGCGCACAGCCGGTGATGATCTGAGGTACGGCGATGGCCGAGCCAGCGGCGATGGCCGCAGACTTGATGAAACTTCTTCTGTTGATGTCAGACATGGTATCTTGCAATTTTGAATATTCAGTCAATCAGATTACTTGAGAGTTTCGAGGATCTGCCAGATCTGGTAGAGGCCTCTTGGGACATGGAAGCAGCCCTTCCACTTGCCACCCTTGCTGGAGTTGAGCGTCATACCCTCCCTGCGGAGGTAGCCGAACCACTCAGGATACTCAGGGTCCTTGAAGTGAGACCACATGTACTCATGCAGCTTCTCGAACCACTCCAGGCACTTTTCGTTGCCGGTGAGCTGATAGCCCTTGATCATGGCGATGGAGGATTCGAGATGGACCCACCAGAGTTTCTGGTCCCACTCAAGTTCCTGCATCGGAGCGCCCTTGCGGTCCATGAAGTAGAAGATTCCGCCATACTCCTTGTCCCAGCCATACTCGATGACGCTCAGGGAAATCTCCACAGCTTTCTCGATGAGAGCCTTGTCATTCCTCCTGATTCCGATGTTCATCAGGAACCACATTGCCTCGAGATCATGTCCAGGATTGACCTTCCTCCCCTCGAAGCAGTCCAGCTTGCTGCCATCCGGTGCGAGGTTTTCCAGGATGACGCCAAGGTCCGGCTGGTAGAACACATCGACGATCTCGTGGACGCTTTCGTCGATTGTCCTGTCTATCAGCTCTGGATCGTTTATGATGTCCTCGACCTCCAGAGCCATGTTGCAGATGATCATCGGAAGCGCAAAGTCCTTCATCGGACGGGTTCCAGCCACGATCTTGGACCACTTTCCCTTTGGATTCGAGCGGCGGTCAAGGATGCGCTGGAAGGTTTTCCTCGCGATCTGCGAATATTCATCGCTGCCTGTTGCCTTGGCAAGCTGCGCGAATGCCATGCATGCAAACGTGTTGGAGAAGATGTTGTACGGATGGACGATCGGCTTGCCTTCCCGAGTCACCGAGAAATAGAAGTCGAAGTTTCCGTCATGGCCGTATCTCTTGAGGAACTCTGCTCCCTGGATGGCAGCCTCGAGCCACTCTGGATTCTTTTCCAGATTGTTGTAGAGCATGGCGAACATCCACACTTCCCTGCCCTGCAGCCAGATGAACTTATCTGTGTCATAGACACTTCCATCACGGTCAAGGCAGCTGAAATAGCCGCCGAATTCTGAATCCTGAGACTTTTCGAGCCAGAATGGCAGGACATTGTCAAGAAGCTCCTTCCTGTACTGCTCTGCCAATGATTTAAAATCAACTGCTTTCGAATCCATATCAATAGTTCGCTGTAAAAATGTTTTTAGTAACAAAAATACAACAACATCAGAATCATACAAAACATTTTGGGAAAGATGCGGCAAATTCCTAAGTTTGCGGTAACAATGACAAGACATGAAGAAGAGCATCATACTCATCACCGCATTTGCGCTGATCTCTCTGGCATCTGCATCGGCGCAGGTCAAATACCACGACGCATCCTTCCTTCCAGTGTTCGGCAAGGCATCGGACGCAATGGAAAACAGGTACGAGCGCCTTCCGGACGCTCTTGACAGCGTGAGCAGGCCCCCGGTCGTACACCTTGGAAAACACGCAGCGGGAATCTACCTGAGATTCAAATCAAACTCCTCGTGCATCCATGCAAGATGGAAGTCCACCTTCTTCGAGAGGATGCACCACATGGCCGACACAGGAGTGCGGGGACTGGATCTCTACATCCTGACAGATGGCGGATGGAGATTCGCAGGAACTGCATTTCCGTCAAACGAGCCGCAGAATGAGAACAAGCTCATCCGCAACATGGAGAGGAAGGACAGGGAGTACATGCTCTACCTGTCCCTCTACGACGGAGTAAGCGACCTGGAAATAGGAGTTGACGAAGACACAACACTCGAGGCACGTGAGATCGACTCTCCAAGGGCCGGAAAACAGATTGTGATGTACGGAACCAGCATCCTGCAGGGTGGATGCTGCTCACGGCCGGGAATGGCCTTCACGAACATAATCGGCAGGAAGCTGAACCGTGAGGTGATCAACCTGGGATTCAGCGGGAATGGACAGCTTGACCTTGAGATTGCCGAACTGATGGCTTCTGTCGAGAACCCATCGATCTACGTCCTCGACAACGTTCCCAACTGCACTCCGGAACAGATCAGGGAAAAAGGAGAAGCATTCTTCAGGATCCTCAGGGATGCACATCCTGATGTCCCGATAATCTTCATCGATGACCCGTACTTCGCGCATTACGAGTTCGACGACAGGATCCGCAACGAGGTCGACTCCAGGAACGAAGCGGAAGCCGAGCTTTTCCACAGGCTGAAGAAAGCAGGAGAGAAAAACATCTGGTACATCCAGAAGAAGCACACAGTCGGCACGGACAACGAGCCATTCGTCGACGGAGTCCACTACACAGACCTCGGAATGATGCGCTACGCAGACTTCATCCTTCCGAAGATCAGGAGGCACATGCTGAAGTAACCTCCTCAACACAAGGAGAGAAAAGAGAGACGGCATCCCGACCGGGTCAGGATGCTGTCTCTCTCTCTTTTCCTGTAAGACGGATTATGCCTCAGGGAACTCGTTGCCTGCAGGAACTGCAAACGGAGAAGATGAAGGAACCTCAGCCTCGAAAGGGCTCTGCTCGGCGGCCTCTTCGACAGCCTCTTCCTCAACATCGTACATTCCAGGCTGCTTGCCTGAGGTAAGCTGGTTGAACTCCTCCTCGGTGATCATCTTGCAGTTTCCGTTGAACCTTGCATCAAGCTCGACTGCAAGCCTGCGGATGTGAAGGTCGCCCTCGATGACACAAGTCTCCTTGAGAGCCAGGGTGTCCTTTACATAAAGGTCTCCATCAATCCTTCCCCAGAGGTCGGCATTGTTGCAGATGATGTCACCCTTGATGATTGCCTTCTCGCCAACGACCACCTTGGCCTGTGAGACGATCTTGCCCTCGAAGTTTCCATCAATCCTGACATTGTAAGGAGAGGTGATCTCACCCTTGACGGTTGATCCGACAGAAATTCTGCTGACTTCGTTTACGCCCGCCATATCATCGGGTCTCTGATAGTTTGCGCTCATGATTGTTCTATGTTTTTTATATTATTATTCGATTAGATCATTCCACGTCCATGGCATGCCTTGTACTTCTTTCCGGATCCGCAAGGACAAGGATCGTTGCGGCCGATCTTCTTGTCGACATGGACCGGAGTGTTGGCCTTCTGCTCGCCATTGGTGCTGAGGTCGTTGTGCTGAGCTCTCATCTGGCTCATGTCGGTACGCCTCGGAGCCTGTGCAGGACGGGTCTCGTTCTCATCCCTGAGAGGCACGAATGCCCTGAGGAGGAATGAAAGCACATCCTTGTTGAGGCTCTCCAGCATGGAAGCGAAGAGATTGTAGCTCTCAAGCTTGTAGACGACAAGCGGATCCTTCTGCTCGTAGGCGGCATTCTGCACACTGGTACGGAGATCATCCATCTCACGGAGATGCTGCTTCCAATGCTCGTCGATCTGGTAAAGGATGATGGTACGGCTGAGTGCCTTGGCGATCTCCTTTCCTTCGGTGCTGTACGCCTTCTCGAGATTGACGCTGAGGGTGAGCATCTTGCGGCCGTCCGAGATCGGAATGGCGATGTTCTGATACATCGAACCCTGCTTCTCGAAGACCTGCTTGATGAACGGGTTGAGCTTCTCGGAGAGAGTGTTCATCCTGCGCTCGTACACCTCATTCATGTGGGCGCAGAGAGCATCTGCGATCTTCTGCGATGAAGCACTGGAGTAGAATGCCTCATCAAATCCGAGGTCGATCGACATCTGGCTGAGCACCAGCTCCTCGAACTCTGAATATGCAAGGCCTTCAGCCTTCTCCGCAAGGAGGGAAGCTGAGTCGATCATCATGTTCATGACATCGATCTCGATTCTTTCTCCTGATAGCGCGTTGCGGCGGCGTGCATAGACAGCCTCTCGCTGATAGTTCATCACATCATCGTACTCAAGGAGTCTCTTACGGATTCCGAAGTTGTTCTCCTCGACCTTGCGCTGCGCATTCTCGATCGACTTGGAGAGCATTCCGCTGACAAGAGCCTCATCATCCTCCATTCCAAGCTTGTCGACGACACCGGCGATCCTCTCCGACCCGATGAGACGCATGAGCTTATCCTCGAGAGAGACATAGAAAGTCGATGAACCAGGGTCTCCCTGACGTCCTGCACGGCCTCTGAGCTGACGGTCGACACGACGGCTGTCATGCCTCTCGGTACCGATGATGGCAAGACCACCCTTCGCCTTGACCTCGGCAGACAGCTTGATGTCGGTACCACGGCCGGCCATGTTGGTGGCAATGGTGACGGTGCTGGACTGACCGGCGAGGGCGACGATCTCGGCCTCGCGCGCATGTTCCTTGGCATTGAGCACATTATGCTTGATTCCCCTCATCCTCAGCATTCGGCTGAGAAGTTCGGAAGTCTCGACATCCGTCGTACCGACAAGAACCGGCCTTCCGGCCTCGACAAGTTCAGCCACCCTGTTGATGACGGCATTGAACTTGGCCTTCTTTGTCTTGTAGATCAGATCGTCCTCATCATTCCTGAGGACAGGACGGTTGGTCGGGATGACGACAACGTCAAGCTTGTAGATCGACCAGAACTCTCCTGCCTCGGTCTCAGCCGTACCGGTCATTCCGGACAGCTTGTGGTACATCCTGAAGTAGTTCTGGAGAGTGATTGTCGCGAAAGTCTGGGTCGCAGCCTCGACCTTGACATTCTCCTTAGCCTCGACTGCCTGGTGGAGACCATCGCTCCTGCGGCGGCCTTCCATGATACGGCCGGTCTGCTCGTCGACGATCTTGACCTTGTTGTCAAGGACGACATAGTCGACATCCTTCTGGAACATCGCATAGGCCTTGAGGAGCTGGAGCACGGTGTGGACACGCTCGCTCTTGAGGGAGTAGTCCTCCATCAGCTGGTCCTTCCTGTCCTGCTTCTCCTCCGCGCTCAGAGTCTCATCCTTCTGGATCTCGGCGATCTGGGATCCCATGTCGGGAAGGACGAAGAAGTTCGGATCGGAAACAGAGTTGGCAAGGAGGTCATGACCCTTGTCGGTCATGTCGACGGAATGATGCTGCTCATTGATGACGAAGTAGAGCTCGTCAGTGACGATGTGCATCTCCCTCTCGTTGTCCTGCATGTAGTAGTTCTCTGCCTTCTGCATGAGCTGCTTCATGCCCTGCTCGGAAAGGAACTTGATCAGAGGCTGGTACTTGGGAAGTCCCTTGTAAGCCCTGAGGAGAAGCTTTCCGCCCTCATCGTTGTCTCCTGCGGCGATGGCCTTCTTGGCATCGTTGAGAACCTGGTTGACAAGGGTGCGCTGCTTCATGTAGAGAGTCTCGACATACGGCCTGAACTCCATGTACTGGGCATCGTCCTGGGCCTTTGCAACAGGGCCTGAGATGATCAGAGGGGTACGGGCATCATCGATGAGGACAGAGTCGACCTCATCGACGATTGCGAAGTGGTGCTTTCTCTGGACAAGGTCGGTCATGTTGACTGCCATGTTGTCACGGAGATAGTCGAAACCGAATTCGTTGTTGGTACCGAAAGTGATGTTGCAGTTGTAGGCTCTCTTCCTGGCATCGCTGTTAGGCTCATGCTTGTCGATGCAGTCTACGGAAAGGCCATGGAACATGTAGAGAGGTCCCATCCACTCGGAATCTCGCTTGGAGAGGTAGTCGTTGACGGTGACCACGTGGACACCCTTGCCGGCAATCGCATTGAGGAAGACCGGGAGAGTCGCCACGAGAGTCTTTCCCTCACCGGTGGCCATCTCGGCGATCTTGCCCTGATGGAGCACGATACCACCGATGAGCTGGACATCATAGTGAACCATGTCCCAGGTGACCTCATTTCCACCGGCGATCCAATGGTTCTGCCAGATGGCCTTGTCACCTTCGATGTGGACGAAGTCATTGTTCACACTGAGCTGACGGTCAAAGTCAGTTGCGGTGACGGTGATGGTCTCGTTCTCCTTGAAACGCCTTGCCGTGGACTTCATGATCGCGAATGCTTCCGGAAGGATCTCCTCCAGCGCCTTCTCGATCGCCTCGTCCTCTTCCTTCACGACCTTGTCGGATTCTGTTGCAAGCGATTCCTTCTCATTGACCGGGATATCCTCCTCAAGCTTGGCCTTGATCTCGGCAATCCTCTGCTCGAAAGGAGCCTCCACCTCGGCGAGCCTTGCCCTGAGGGCATCAGTCCTCGCCCTGAGCTCATCATCCGAGAGCGCATCGATCGGTCCGTAGGCGGCAAGGACCTTGTCAAGGATCGGCTTGATCTGCTTGATGTCCCTGTCGGCCTTGGAGCCGAAAAGTTTCTTCAGTATTCCTGCTAGTGCCATTATGATTATCTTTTTTTTGTCTGAAAAACGACTCTTGCCATCCTGCCATCATCGTGCCTGCGGGCAACGACCTGTCAAAAAGGCATACAATCTCACAAATATAATAATTTCAACATAATCTGCAAAGCAGAAGAATGCCTCCAAAAGGCACTGAATAGGCAGATTTTTTATATTTTTGCACTGAAGGGCGGCAAATTGGCCCGGATGACATGGCAGAAGACAGGAATACACTCTCGGAAAGCAGCGGAAGGATTGCACGCAACACCCTCCTGCTGTACTTCCGCATGATCCTTCTGCTCGTCATCGGACTGTACACCAGCCGAGTGATACTCCAGACTCTCGGAACCGACGATGTGGGCATCTACAATGTCGTCGGAGGAGTTGTCACGATGTTCGCATTCCTCAACTCAGCGATGGTCGGAGTTTCACAGCGCTACATCACGTTCTCACTCGGGAAAGGTGACCCGGAAGCGAGCCGGAAGGTGTTCTCGACGGTCATGGCCATGCACATCGCCATCGCCGCAATCGTCCTGGTCGTGGGCGAAGCCGGAGGTCTCTGGCTGCTCAACCACAGGATGGTCATCCCTCCGGACAGAGCCGGAGCAGCCTTCTGGGTCTTCCAGTCATCGATGCTCAGCCTCCTGTTCATGATGGTCAGCGTCCCGTACAACGGAGCGATCATCGCCCATGAGAAGATGGAAGCCTTCGCCTACATTTCCCTCTTCGACGCAGGAGCCAAGCTCGCCATCGCCTTCCTGATCGGATTCATGAAGTCCGACAGGCTCATCATCTACGCGATCCTTCTGCTGGCAGTGCAGGTCATCGACAGGATAGTCTACGGAATCTACTGCCGGAAGCACTTCGAAGAATGCAGGCTTGGGGCAAAGGTCGACAGGAACCTCTTCCGGGAGATGCTCGGATTCGGCGGATGGAACATGTTCGGAAGCCTCGCCAGCGTCGGGATGACGCAGGGCGTGAACGTCCTGCTCAACATCTTCTTCGGCCCTGCCGTCAATGCCGCAAGAAGCTTCGCAGTGCAGATAGAGAGTTGCGTGACAGGCTTCGTTTCAAACTTCCAGACAGCCATCAACCCTCAGATAATCAAGAACTACGCATCCGATTCGAAAGAGAGGATGCACTCCCTTGTCTTCAGCAGCGGAAGGTACTCGTTCTACCTCCTCCTCATGATTGCCCTGCCTCTGATCCTCAAGGCCGACTACATCGTCACCCTGTGGCTCAAGACCCCACCTGAGCACACCGCCAGCTTCATCAGGATCATAATGCTGACAGCCCTTGTCAACACGATGTCAGGTGCCGTCAACATCGCCAGCCAGGCCACAGGAGATGTCAGGAAAGTCCAGGTCACGGTCGGCTCTGTGCTGCTCTCGATCGTACCGCTCTCCTACCTCGCGCTTAAGCTGGGAGCCCCGGCGGAAGCCGTTTTCATCACATGCCTGCTCTTCACTGCCGCGGCACAGCTGATCCGACTCTGGATTGTTTGCCCGATGATAGGCATGAGGAAGAGAGACTACTTCAGGAATGTCTATCTTCCTGTCGCCAAGGTAGCCGCACCGGCAGCAATCGCCGGAACACTCATCCACGCCGCCCTCCCAAAGGACGACTTCGCAACCCTGGCAGCCACCGTGGCAATCTGCATCGCAGTCACCGCAGCCTGCATCTACTTCCTCGGAATCGGCAAGGCCGAGAAGGAGTTCCTGAAGGACAGGCTGTCATCAATCCTCGGCAAGAAGCGATGAAAGGCACGGAAACCATCTACGACAGACCCGGACAGACCTGCAACAGGCTCTGGTCCTACCTGGACACGGTTGCGAAGGCAATCGCGACAGGAGGCACGGTGAGAATCCTCTTCTGGGACAGGGAACTCAAGCACTTCAGCAGGCTCAGGAAAAGCCCGAACGTCAGTTTCCCATTCTACCACCCAGCCCTTGACGGAAGCCTGAAATGGCTCAGGGACAGCATCTTCTGGGTGCTCGGAACGAAGATCGTCAAGAAAGCATTCGCTGCTCTCGGAGAAGAAAAAGGCTTTGTACGCGGATGGGACAGAAGGGACTCGCACAGCTGGTTCCCTTCCGTCAGGGAGAAGGTCCTTGAAGTCTTCCGCCCGGACGACAGCATCACCCGCGAAGTGGAGGAAGCCTTTGCCGCAAGGCGCAGGGAAGGCTTCTTCATCGTCGGAATCCACGTCAGGAGAGGCGACTACAGGACCTGGGAAGAAGGAAGGTGGTTCCTCTCGCACAATGAATATGCGGAAGCGATGAGACGCATCTCAAGCCTCCACCCTGAGAAGAAGGTCTGCTTCTTCATCTCCACGAACGAAACCATACCGGATGGCGCATTCGAAGGTCTGGACATCATGGAGACCCACTTCACGACCGCCGTCCACGACCTCTACGGCCTCACCCTCTGCGACAGGATCGCCGGCCCGCTCAGCACGTTCAGCAGATGGGCCTCATTCTACGGCAGGGTACCGCTCCGCTTCATCGGAAAGGATGACTGCATCGGATCGGACGAAGAGTTCTCGCCGATCGCGCATTTCTACAGGTTCGAGAATGGCCAGTGCATCCCGAACCTGACAGACAAGGCTTAGATGAACAGCTGGTAAATGTGCATCTCCACAAGCAGGGACATCACCCTTGCCTTGAGCTGAGCCTCTTCGTTGAAGAGATTGCTGACCGGATGCATCAAATGGAACATGTTCTTCCAGACATCCATTATCTCCGGATCCTTCACATATTTCCTGAGGATGTAGAAACGGTCCGAAATCTTCGCCGCCTCGACGCAGAGGTAATAATCCTTCATGATGTCCGCACTGCAGAAGACGACCTCGACATGGAGGATGTTGCTGAACGATGACCTGTAGCGTGCGACTATGTTGCTCCTGTCGATGTCCTTGGTGATGGATGCAGGATTCGTGTAGTAATAGTACAGTTTCTCACGCACGTAGGAGACTTTCTCACAGATGACGGCAATCTGCGCCATGATGGCGTAGTCCTCCCCAAGGTCATTGTCCGGATGCTCGAAGAAAGGCCACGAGTAAAGGTCTCTCTTCACCAGTTTGTTCCAAAGTGCAGGAAAGACTCTCTTCGCCACGACATCCCTGGCATAGGAACCCTCTGAACGGAAACCGGAACGGAATGGAGTGTGGACGGTCCCGTTGCTCCTGTACATGTCGCAGACAACCACGTCGGCCCCATCCCGGACCGCTCTGGAATAGAGTTTCTCATACATTCCGATGTCTGCCCAGTCATCGCTGTCGCAGTGGATGACATACTCTCCGGTGGCCTCCTCAAGTCCCCTCTTGCGTACAGCGGCCTGACCGGAATTCCGATCCATCCGGATGACTTTGACTTGGTCACGGCGCTGAGGGAACTCCTCCAGCACCGAACGCATCACTTCGATGGAACGGTCCGGGGTGCAATCATCCACGAAGATGAATTCAAGGTTTTCAAGAGTCTGTGCAAAAAGGCTCCTGCAGCACCTCCCGATGAGGCTTTCAACCTTGTAGACAGGTACTATGACCGAAACGGATGGCTTATTCATTGTCTGTAGATCTTAACCCAAGTGATGTGAAAAGGAAGTCCAGCGAACCGGCTCTCATGGAGTCCAGGACCGCATTGACATGGTCCCAGTCGATGGACCTTCGGGACTCCAGGGACGGCAATTCCTCGAGGCTGACGAGGCGGTCCCCAAGCGACAGCATCCCGAGCAGCGAATCGAACCTGGCATTGCCCCTCTTCCCGTTTGCAACGACCCAGAACGGCTTGTTGAAGATGATGGCGAAGACGCATCCGTGGAAGGAATCCACAATCACCTCATCCGCCTCCTGGAACGAGCGCAGGAACCGGGCCGGGGATGCGTAGACGCAATTTTCCATGTCGTGCCTGACTGCATCAAGCGTCAGATTCTCAACCTGATGGCGCGGAAGTATGCTGAAAGGGCTCAGCCCGTTCCGCTTCGAATATGCTCCCACGGCAGCCTTCTTTCCCTCATCGGGATCAAGGATGTGCACGAAGAGGTTGCCCGGGGAGTGCGGAGCCGATTCCGCGTCGGCGATCCTTGCATATTCCTCCCTGGGGAGAAGCATGGTCGGATCGAGGGCCAGGACTGGCCTGACACCAAGGTTCTCTTCGCAGAGGGCGATGCCGCTGCCCTCCCTGACGCTCACGCCATCGAACTTGGAAAGGAGCGAAGAGCACTCCTCCCTCAGCGCATCCGGATATTCCCAGGCGGCGGTGCCGAATGAGGCTGCGTAGGCAACCCTTTTCACGTCACGGTCCTTCGCGAACGAAAGGAACATGCTGCGGATGAATGCGTTGTAGCGGAGCCTCCAGCACTGGTCGCTGCCGACAATGAAGGCATCGAAGCCTTCAGCTTCTGTCCAGGTGCCGAAGTCTTCCTCCTTCCTGAACCTCGGGGAGCGGACAATCCGACGGCTCATGAACGAGTCCATCCCGCTGAACATCACGTCCTTCTCGGCATCGGTCGGGATGTGTTCCACGATAGGATACTTTCCCGGCGAGAGAAGATGGCGCAGACGCTTCTTGACCTCCCACTTGAAAAGGGCGAAGGCGCTCTTGGAAGGCACGGCATAGTCCAGCGTGCAGACCTCATGGCCTGCCTTCCTCAGAACCATCTGCAGTGCCATGTTCTGAAGGATTCCGCCATAGTTGTAGCGGAGTGGCTGTGTGAGAATTCCTATCTTCATCTTTCGTTGATCCTGACCGTTATGCTGAGACTGTAGTTCTTCCATCCAGTCCGCTTGTCGCGGAAGGAAATGTCTGTCAAGGTGTACCTGCCTTCCGAGAGAGCTGCTTCAAGCAGGGTCTTCTCCCGCACGTCAAGTGGCTGGGCATCAGCCTTCCCGCCTTTCAGCAGACGGACGATTCCGGCCCGGGCCCTGGTCTTCATCCTGCGGAGTCTCTGGATGAGGGACGGCTGGCAGACGAGGCTTTCCATCAGGGAAACCGCGTCGCATGATGCCATCCCGGCAAAGAACCGCTCGCTGCGTCCATCCATCTCCGGAGAGCTGACAAGCCCGCGGTTGGAGGCTGCCGCCTGTCCGAATGAGACAGGACAAAGCTCCGCACCTGAATATTCAAGTGCTTCCCTGCCCTTCTCCGTGTGAGCGATGGCAAGGCTGCACCCTTCGTCCGCGAACCGTCCGGGCATCAACGCTTCGATGCCCCAGAAGTCGCCGAGAGTGATGTCCGCACTGCTCCCCTTCCCTCTCGATGGGCATGAGGTGCATGACGGACGTGTGATGACATCCTGCAGGAAGGCTTTCATGAACGGATCCTCATGGTAGGGATGTGTGAGGACGTACTCGCCCGAAACACTGC
>JAGHSC010000235.1 GCA_018066065.1 Candidatus Cryptobacteroides faecihippi | reverse complement strand
CTCAGGAACTGGCTCGCGATGCCGGTGCTCGACATCAAGGAACTCAACTCCCGCTACGATGTCATCGAGCACTTCCTTGGAGCGGAGGAAGACCTGGATGCTGTCCAGGAGCACATCGGCAACATCGGTGACCTCGAAAGGATCATCTCCAGGGCAGCCACCGGCAAGATCATGCCTCGCGAAGTCATGCAGCTCGGACGCGGCCTGGCCCAGATGGAACCTATCGCAGCCCTCTGCCGCGACCACGGAGTCAAGGCTCTGGATTCCCTTGTCGGAGGGATGAAGAACTGCGACAAGCTCCTTGAGACCATCCGCACCACCATGGCCGCCGACCCTGCATCCGCAATCGGCAAGGGAGAAGTCATCGCCCGCGGAGTCGATGCCGAGCTCGACGAGCTGAGGAACATCTCCTCCGGCGGCAAGGACTACCTTCTCGCACTTCAGCAGA
Organism: Candidatus Cryptobacteroides faecihippi; assembly: GCA_018066065.1. Classification (GTDB taxonomy): domain Bacteria; phylum Bacteroidota; class Bacteroidia; order Bacteroidales; family UBA932; genus Cryptobacteroides; species Cryptobacteroides faecihippi. The sequence goes on along the minus strand of JAGHSC010000235.1, from coordinate 20,550 downwards.
GAGAAGCGGAAAGGACAGGAATATCCTCACTCAAGATAAGTTACAACAACGTCTTCGGCTACTACATCGAAGTCCGCAACACCTTCCGCGACCTGGTGCCGCCGGAATGGATCCGAAAGCAGACCCTCGTCAATGCCGAGCGCTACATCACCGAAGAGCTCAAGGAGTACGAGAGCAAGATCCTCGGAGCCGAGGAACGCATCTACGCCCTTGAGACCAGGATCTACGGCGAACTTGTCGCCAAGATCCAGAAGAGCATCGTCGCGATCCAGGCCAACTGCCGCGTCATCGCCCGTCTGGACACCCTCTCCGGCTTTGCCCAGCTGGCAAGGGAGAACAACTACTGCAGGCCCGAGATGGCAAAGGACCTCGTGCTTGACATCAAGGATGGCCGTCACCCTGTGATCGAGACCCTGATGCCTCCGGGAGAGGAATACATCCCGAATGACGTCCATCTCGACGACAAGAAGCAGCAGATCATGATCCTCACCGGCCCGAACATGGCCGGAAAGTCTGCCCTCCTGCGCCAGACGGCACTCATCGTCCTGCTTGCGCAGATCGGATGCTACGTGCCGGCCGCAAGTGCACACATCGGCACATTCGACAAGATCTTCACAAGAGTCGGTGCCTCGGACAACATCTCCCGCGGAGAATCAACCTTCATGGTGGAGATGCTCGAGCCCTCGATGATCCTGCACAATCTCTCCGCACGCTCCCTCGTCCTCCTGGACGAGATCGGCCGCGGAACCTCTACCTACGACGGCATGTCTATCGCCCGCGCCATCGTGGAGTACATCCATGAGTACGGCCACGGTGCAAAGACACTCTTCGCAACTCACTACCATGAGCTCAATGACCTCGAGGAGATCTACCAGAGGGTCAGGAACTTCCACATCGCCGTCAAGGAAGTGGGCTCGCAGGTGATCTTCCTCCGCAAGCTCAAGGAAGGAGGGACCGCCCACAGCTTCGGAATCCATGTCGCCAGGATGGCCGGCATGCCGAAGGAAGTGATCCAGAGTGCCGAGAACACCTTGAAGGCGCTGGAAATGAATGATTCACAGCATCTTGTGAGTGCCAGCACAGGTCAGATCAAGAAACCTGTCCAGACTAAGGCCGGCACACTCGAGAGTGATGGAAGCCTGCAGCTCTCATTCTTCCAGCTCGACGATCCGATGCTCGAGTCCCTGCGCGACAAGCTCTCCGCGGCTGACCTCAACAACATGACCCCTCTCCAGGCATTCGACCTTCTCAGGCAGATGAAGGACGAACTTGGAATCTGAACCGAATGATGAAATGAAAGATACGATGAAAAAGATCCAGCTTATCCTTGCAGCCATGTGCTGCGCAGCAATGGCAACCGGCTGCGGTGTCATGACACTCCCTCTCACCGACGCAGACTACAATTCCGGAACGGCATCCGGACAGCAGACCTCTCAGACCGCATCGTCTTCATCCGGGACCGGAATCCTTGGAACCATCCTCGGATCCCTCGGCATCAACACCGGGGCATCGATTGTCGGCACATGGACCTACCAGGAGCCTTCAGTCCAGTTCTCCAGCGACAACCTTCTCGCCAAGGCAGGAGGTACGGTCGCCAGCGCCAAGGTGGTCGAGAAGATCAAGCCATACTTTGAAAAGGTAGGATTCAAGCAGGGCCAGATGTCCATCACCTTCAAGGATGACAAGACCTGCACTTACGTGATCAAGTCCAAGGAGCACGCAGGAACCTACACCTACGACAAGGAGAGCGGGATGATTTCCATCCAGGGCACCGGTTTCCAGTTCCCTGAGGCCTATGTCTCCCTCGTCGGCACCCAGCTCTCGCTGACTTTCGACTCGTCCAAGATCCTTTCCCTCGTGAAGGGAGCAGGCTCAGTCGCCGGAAGCAACTCGACTCTTGGCAGCATCTCGACGATCGCTTCAGCCTATGATGGCATGAAGACCGGATTCCTCTTCACCAGAAACTAGGGATGACAGTCATGGACCATGTTCTGACATTGGATATGTACCAGACGGCGGGAGTGGGTGTGCTCGCTCTCATCGCCGGAATGTACCTTACCAGAAAGATCCACTTCCTGAAGCATTTCTGCATCCCGGCCCCTGTCTCGGGCGGCCTTCTGTTCTCCCTTCTTGCACTTGCCCTGCACAGCCTGTTCCAGGTGGACTTCTCGTTTGACGGGACGATCAAGGACATCTGCATGATGATCTTCTTCACCTCTGTCGGATTCCAGTCCAACTTCAAGGTCATCCGCCAGGGTGGCCGCGCCCTGGCCGTGATCGTCCTTCTGATGATTGTACTGATCATCCTCCAGAACGGAGTCGCAGTCGGAATAGCCAAGGCCATGGGACAGAATCCTCTTCTGGGCATGGCTGCCGGTTCGATCCCTATGATCGGAGGACACGGCACAGCCGGTGGATTCTCCTCTCTACTGGAATCCATGGGACTGGAGAATTCTTCTTCCGTCATGATGGCTGCAGCGACATTCGGCCTTGTGGCCGGATCCCTGCTTGGAGGACCACTCGCTGAACTCCTGATCAAGAGATACAACCTTTCCGAGACTTCAGCCGAAGGCGATGTGATGCTCGGGATGGAGGCGACGGATGCTTCACCTGAAGCGAAGCAGGAGTACTCACAGTCCGGGGAAAAGACATTCAGAGATGTCACAAAGGCTGTCTACGTCCTTCTCATCACAATGGCTCTGGGCATGGGCCTGAGCAAGCTGCTCCGTATGACCGGAATCACTTTCCCGACCTACTTCGGTACCCTTCTCATGGGCGCGATCATCAGGAACTGCATTGAGATGAAGTCCGAGTGGGCGAAGTCGATCTCGATAGACAAGGTCATCTCGTTCGGCAACATCAGTCTCTCGCTCTTCCTCGGGATGGCGATGATCACCTTGAAGCTCTGGGAACTTGCCGCACTTGCCCTTCCGCTCTGTGCCATCCTTCTGGCCCAGGTCATCCTTCTGGCCCTGTTCTCGGTCTTTGCAGCATTCCCGCTGCTGGGAAAGGACTACGACTCGGCTGTCCTGGTCAGTGGAATCTGCGGTTTCGGACTCGGCGCGACCCCGAATGCAATGGCCAACATGTCGGCAGTCTGCTTCAAGTACCGCTACGCCGTCAAGCCTTTCCTGATCGTTCCGATCGTCGGAGCCATGTTCGTGGACCTGATCAACACTGCAGTGATTTCAGGGTTCCTGAATTTCATCTAGATTAAACCTTTGCAGCCGGAATCGGTCAAATAAAGCGTGACTTTAAACTATCGATCAATGACCCGTCGACTGATTTCCCTGTTCTTTTGTCTAGCCATAGCCTTCTCCGTCAGCGCATTCCTTGCAGCAGACCTGAACGCACAGTCACCTGTGCACATGACGGTCCGCCCTGCAGGCCCCGGTGGCGGCAACGGAGGCAGGAAGCCGATCGCCTTCATCAACGGCAATGTCTACCTTTCCCCGGAGGATGAGAATGCCCCTGAAGAGCCGGGAGCAGGCGTCACTGTCACGGTGATCGGAAAGAGAGCCAGCACAGGCAAGGTCGACACACTCTACACCCAGGTCAACAAGGAAGGCCGCTTCATGCTGATGGGCCTCGCCCCGGGAGATGTGTTCATCCGCTTCAGCATGATAGGCTACGAGGAACAGTCCAAGGCCATGAAGCTGAACGAAGGCCCCAACAAGGTCCTTGTGAACCTCAAGCCGGAGAAGGAAGTCCTGGATGCCGCCATCAAGAAGGAAAGGGTCAACTCGGTCTCTGTCAAGGGAGACACGATCATCTTCCATGCTTCTGCGGTCAAGGTCAACAAGGGGGAGAACGCGATCGATGTCCAGGAGCAGATGCCCGGAGTCGAAGTCACTACCTCCAGCGTCACGGTCCTTGGCGAGACCGTGGAGAACGTCTACATCGACGGAGCCCTTCTCTTCGGAAACGCCCCGATGCGCGCCCTGAACAACCTTCCTGCCGAAGAAGTCGTGACGATCAAGTCTTTCCAGGAATATGCGAACAAGGACCCTCGTCACAAGATCAGCGAGAACGAGACCAAGCAGAGGGTGCTCGACATCTCCACCAAGAGCAAGGGCAAGGGCTTCATGAATGTGATGGCGCTTGCCGGAGGCGGATTCGACACCGACACCACCTTCCACAAGTTCCGCTATGCCACCGGAGCAAGTGCATCATATTTCTCGGAAAAGCTTCAGGTACACTCTTAGTTCTCCCTCAACAACATCAACGACAACACCCTCAGGCAGCGTGGCGCATCCTTCAGGGGTGCCAGGGGAGGTGGTGCCGCAGACCTCCGCGCAGCCTCGTTCAATCTCGGCGTCAACAAGAACTGGATGAGCCCGACGACCCGCAACTTCAAGCTCGGAACTCTCGGGATGTCCTATTCCTTCAGTGACCAGCACACTGTCAACGAATCGATCAGCGAACTGATCTACTTCCCGACGGAAAAGTACACTTCAAGGTCCACCAAGTCCAGTTCCTACTCTTCGACGGGCAGCAAGAAGCACTCGTTCGGAGTCAATGGTTCCAAATCCCTTCCGGATGGAAACCTCAGTGCAAGCTTCGGCTATTCCCTTGGTGCCGATGAATCCTCGTCCCGCAGCAGGATGTACAACTACCAGGACAATCTCAGCCCTCAGGGATCATCTTCATCGACAGTGAGGGAAAGCGATTCCCACAGTGTCAGCGCACAGTTCTCGGCAGGCAAGGGCTTCTGGAACAAGCTGCGCCTGAGTGCATCGGTGGAGTACAGCGAGAGCAACTCGGATGCCGGCTCGACCAAGAGGGACACGACGACCTCGACCATCACCAACACCGTCCTGGACATCACTACGGATGCACTTTCCAGGAACTTCAAAGTCAATCCATCGATTCGCTACGAACTCACGGACAGGAGCTCCATCAGCATGAGCTACTCCTTCAATGACGGATTCAGCCAGTCGGAGCAGTGGGCCTACGATGTGACCGACCCGATGAAGTCATCCATCGATTCGATCAACACCCAGCTCAGGACCAATGCCAACAATTCCCACAATGCTGGAGTCGGTTTCACGACAGCATTCGGCAAGGATGACAGCAAGGTGATCCTCAATGCCGGTCTGAGTTTCGTCTCGACAGGAATCAGCCGTACCGATGCCTTCCCTGATGACGAACCGATGTTCTCGCACAGGTTCAACTCACTGCGCCCGAGCTTCTCGATCGGCAATGACAGCCAGATCAACAGGTGGTCGTTCCGCTGGCATTCCTCAAACTCGTCTCCTTCGATCGAGCAGCTGCGCCCGAAGCTGAACAACACCAATCTCTACTCTGTGTCGGCAGGTAACCCTAACCTGAAGCAGGCCGGACACAACAACTTCACCCTCGACTACAGCACAATCCTCGGCAAGGAAACACAGACTGCCCTCACTGAGTACGATGAGAACGACCAGTGGGGCGGCCGCGGAAGGGAACGCTTCATCAACAACAATTTCGCAACGTTTGAAGCCCATGCTGAGTTCAATGTCAACAGTGACGTGATTGTCGGTAAGAAGACTTACTTCGCAGAGGAGACTTATCTCCCGGAGTACGGCTACATGATGCCCGCGCAGTCGACCTTCTCCACCTACGAGAACGCAGCATCTTCCTACTCTGCTTCATTCAAGACCAATTTCGGAGTCCCGATCAATCCGATCAAGTGCACCTTGAATGCGGGTCTCTCGATTGGCTGGGACATGTCTCCGACCTATGTCAACTCAGTCCTGACCCAGGTCCAGAACCTTCGTCCTACTCTCTCTCTCGGCCTGAGGAGCAACATCTCGCGTGACTTGAGGTTCAACGTGGGCGGCAATGCTTCCTACGTCCATTCCGAGAATGACACCAACGGCAAGACCGACTACTTCACTGAGGCCCTCAGGGCAGGAGTCGAGGTCAACAACATCCTGAAGATCTTCTACGCCGGTGGAAACTACACGAAAACCTTCATGCAGGGAATCTCCTACACGAGCATCGCGGACAACATCCTCGATCTCCATGGCGGTTTCCGCTTCGGCCCGAGAAACAACTACGACCTCAGCTTCAATGTCCATGACCTCTTCAACAAGACTTCCGGCTTCGCAACATCGATGTCGGCCGACTTTGTCCGCAACAGCTGGACCCACAACTTCGGCCGCTATGTGATGTTCAAGTTTGTCTGCCACTTCACTTCGATGAAGGGTGGTGCCGGTGCCGGACGCGGTGGATGGGGAGGAGCCTCCTGGGGCTACTAGCCAGACCAAGGAAACAAATGAGAATCATCAAGTCCATCTGCATCGCAACCATCATGGCAATGGCCTTCCCGTCCTGCTCGGGAGGTGATGCGGCAACCGTCACGGAAGGCGTGTCCAAGGAACTGGCGGACCTTCGCAGCTCCACTCTCTCGGACATCAGGTACGACCTTTCCTTCGACATCCCGGCAGAACGTGACAGCCTTGTGAGCGGCTGTGTCACAGTCTCTTTCGAAAGCACATCAAAGACTCTTCCGCAGCTTGACTTCAAGGCGCCGGATGCCTCCTTCGTCAGCGAAGTCTCTCTCGATGGCACCAAGGCCGCATTTGAATATTCACACGAGCACATCATCCTCTCCCAGGCGGGTTCGCCCGGTGCGGGGCATCATGATGTCACCGTGCGCTTCACGGTTCCGGACCAGTCGCTCAACCGAAGGGATGACATGCTCTACTCGCTGCTGGTCCCGGACAGGGCGAGGACCCTCTTCCCATGCTTCGACCAGCCTGACCTCAAGGCACGCTACACGCTTTCGCTCCGCGTTCCGGAGGGCTGGACAGCAGTCTCCAACTCTCCGCTCACCGAGTGCTCGGACACGTTGAGATTCGCGCCCACAGAGCCTCTGAGCACCTACCTGTTCTCCTTCACAGCAGGCCGCTACTCAAAGGAGACGCGTACCAGGGGAGACAGGGAAATCTCGATGTACCATCGTGAGACAGACCCGTTCAAGCTGGCGCAGACGGACGTGATCTTCGACGAGGTCTTCGGTGCGATGGAATGGATGGAAGATTACACAGGCATCCCGTATCCGTTCGGGAAGTACGATTTCGTCGTGATCCCGGGCTTCCAGTTCGGAGGCATGGAACACACAGGCAATACCTTCTACGCCGACACCCGCATGTTCCTGGACAAGGGTGACGGCCTGGTCCGCGAGCAGGGCCGCTACAACCTGATCGCCCACGAAGTCTCGCACATGTGGTTCGGGGACCTGGTGACCATGAAGTGGTTCGACGATGTGTGGACCAAGGAGGTCTTCGCCAACTGGTTCGCCGCGCGGATGCAGAAGGAGCGTTTCCCGGAATCAGACCTCAGCATGGCTCTGGCCGACTATGCCGTCGGAGCCTATGCGGTGGACCGTACGCCGGGTGCCAACCCGGTCAAGCAGAAGCTCGGCAACCTGAAGGACGCCGGCCTGATGTACGGCAACATCATTTACGACAAGTCTCCGATCGTCATGGAGATGATCGCCCAGATCATGTCTCCCGAGCAGCTTCAGGCTTCGCTCAGGGAGTATCTCCACACATTCGCCTTCGGCAATTCCGACTGGAACGACCTGGTGGCCATCCTGGATGCGCACACTTCCTTCGACATGCGTGCGTTCAGCAAGGCATGGATCGAGGAGCCCGGGATGCCTGAGATCTCCGTTTCGGAAGAAGGTGTCATGAGCCAGACCGACCCTCTTGGAAGAGGTCTCGTCTGGAGCCAGGACCTGACCTGCGCCCTTGTCCGTCCGGACGGGAGTCGCGACACTGTGGAACTCTTCCTCAATGAGCCGTCGCTCGCCGTCCCTGAATATTCAGACTCCACCCTTGTGCTTCCGAACATCGACGCCCGCGGCTATGGGTTCTTCCGCCTTGGGGAGAGGGAGATCGACTGGTGCCTGGAGCATCTTTCCAGCGCTGTCGGGTGTGCCGCGCTGTCCGCTGTGGAGAAGTCAGCCATCCTGCTGAACCTTTTCGAGAATGCTCTCCGCGGTGGTCTGGACAAGGCCAGGTTCGGAGCTTTCCTGCTGGACTACCTGAATGTCGAGACTGACCAGAATCTTGTCGGACAGGCGTCGTCATGCCTGTCCCGGATGCAGTTCGAGTGCTCACTTTCAGGAGGTTCCGGCCTCGATGGGTTTGACGGCAAGTTGATGGACCTTGTCCAGGGCAACGCTCCGGAACCGGTCCGCCGCAGGGCTTTCGCCCTCCGGGTCCGTTCGACTCGCAGTGACTGTCCTGACATCCTGGATGCATTCCTCTCTCCGGAATCCTTCAAGGCATTCTCCCTGACTGAAAGCGAACTGACGACCATGGCCCTGGAGCTGGCCGTCAGGAATCCCGAGAGGGCGGATGAGATCATCTCTGTCCAGAAGGGACGCATCACCAACAAGGACCGCCAGGATCGCTTCTCGTTCATCTCAAGGTCGGTCTCCTCTTCCGAGCAGGTCCTGGATTCTACCTTCAACAGCCTTCTGGATGCCCGCAACCGCAGGATCGAGCCATGGGCTTCCACTGCTCTGTCCTACCTGGGCCATCCTCTCCGAAGCGAGAGATCCCTCAAGTACATCCTGCCTGGCCTGGAGGTGCTCGAGGAGGTTCAGAGGACCGGTGACATCTTCTTCCCTACGGCTTGGCTTTCCGCCCTTCTGGGTGGTCATGGCGACGGGGAATCGGGCCCGGTCGTGGATTCCTTCCTTGCCGACCATCCTGATTATCCGCCACTTTTGAGAGCCAAGATCCTCCAGCAGCGGGATTGATTGAATAATTGTCACTATATTTGGAGAACAAAACGAAAAAACAAACCATGAGAAAGTCTTTTGTCATTGTTCTCTGCCTGCTTGCATCAGCAGTTTCCTCATCGGCCCAGACCTTCCAGTCTGGATATTTCCTTGATGGGTATTCCTATGGCTACCGCATCAACCCTGCAATCCATGACCAGCGTGGATTCCTTGGCCTGGCAGTCGGAGATGCCCAGGTAGGGATGGCATCACAGATGCCTTTCTCCACTTTCTTCCAGACCCTCTCCAACGGTGAGATGGTTCCATTCTGGGATGATTCTGCAGACGACAGGAAGGTGATGTCGAGCCTCAAGGGCCAGACCCGTCTTGACCTTGACCTTCATGAGAGCGTCCTGGCTCTCGGATTCCGCGGCAAGAACTCCTACAACACTCTCGAGCTCAACGTCAGAGGTTTCGCCAGTGCCAACGCTGCTGACGGAGTCATCGGATTCATGCTTGCCCACAGCGGGGATGACAAGAATTCAGTCTACGACATGTCGAACTCCGACTTGAAGATACAGTCCTTCTACGAGCTTGCCTATGGGCATTCCCATCAGTTCGGCGACAAACTCACCCTTGGACTGCGCGTGAAGTTCCTGGCAGGTCTGGAGAGCCTCAATGCAGAGACCGGAAGGCTGTACAGGGACCACGGCGAGATCGTTCCTCCTTGTGACGGTCACATGGCCGTTTCCTACAAGAACCTTGGCATCCCGACTGCCGGCGAGAGCGTGGAATTCCTGGATGTCCTTGAGATGGAGGAATTTACTCCTGCTCCAAACGGTTTCGGAGGAAGCGTCGACCTGGGTCTCACCTATGAGCCTGTCAAGGGCCTTGTCGTGAGTGCCTCGGTGCTCGACCTCGGTGGCGTTTCATGGAAGAATCACATCTACGGCCACATCGATCCGGATCCGAAGGATGACATCCACTTCGTCCAGGAAGGTGTCAAGTCCACATTCGAGTCCCTTCCATTGACCGTGACTGCCGGAGCGCGCTACTCGATCCCTCATCTTTCATGGCTGACTCCAGGTGTGCTCTACACCCACAGGAGCTACAATGGCATGTCAACCTACACCATGAAGGCTGGACTTACCGTCTCGGCAAAGGACTGGGCCAGCATCAATGCCAACTTCGGTTCTTCGACCTACGGACCGACATGGGGTGGAGCCTTCCGCTTCAGGCTTGGCTTCATCTCTCTCCATGCAGGTCTCGAGGGCTTCATGAATGCAGATGAGAACCCATTCAGAACCAGTGCTTTCGCTGGACTCAACTTAGTTTTCGGAAAAGGTAGGGAGAAATGATCATAGGAATTGGAGAGACCGTCCTTGACATCGTCTTCAAGTGCGGCCAGCCGAAGTCGGCAGTACCTGGAGGTTCAACCTTCAACGCAATGGTTTCGCTCGGAAGGACGGTCGGAAAGGTCCGTCCCGAGATCCCGATCGTGATGGTCACCCAGATGGGTGACGATCAGGTCGCTGACATCGTGACCTCTTTCATGAGGGAGAACAATGTCAGCACCGAGGCAGTGAAACGTGTCGAAGGGACCCAGAGCACCGTCTCGATGGCCATGCTCGATGAGAACAACGATGCCCACTACGAGTTCTTCAGGGATTCGAAGGTGCCGCCTTTCGAGGGCTGCGAGATCGATTTCCATCCTGGGGACCTGGTTCTCTTCGGTTCATTCTTCGCCATCAACAAAGGCACCAGGGAGGCCACCAAGGCTCTCATTGCCAAGGCTAAGGCCGCCGGTGCGATCATCTACTACGACATCAATTTCAGGAAGAGCCATCTTCTGGACCTTCCTGTCACCAAGGCTTTCATCGAGGAGAACTGCTCGATGAGCGACATCGTCCGCGGTTCGTCAGAGGACATCGGCTACATCTACGGTTCCAGCGATGCGGACCTTGTCTACAGTGAGCACATGTCCAAGCTTTGCGGGACTTTCATCTGTACCAAGGGAGCTGACTCGACGGAGGTCTTCTCCGCCGGGAAGAAGTCAGTCTTCGGTGTTGAGAAGATCGAGACTGTCTCCACGATCGGTGCAGGTGACAACTTCAATGCTGGAATCCTCTTCGGCCTGATGATGGAGGGCTTCTCCAAGGAGAAGGTGAGCCATCTCGAGGCGGAGGACTGGGAAAAGCTCGTACCGCGTGCGACGAAGTTCTCGGCCAACGTCTGCCAGAGCATGTTCAACTATGTCGATCCCGATTTCATCGACAATGTCCTCTGATCAGGAAATAAGGGAGGCAAAGAAATCCATCAGGAAGCGGATCAGGGCCATCAGGGAATCTTCCGTGGCCTTTGATTCGTCGTCCATCGTCAGCGGCCTGCAAACCCTTCCGGAGTGGAAGGCAGCATCGACGGTGCTCCTCTACCATCCGCTTCCGGGCGAGGTGGACCTCAAGCCCCTTCTCGACGTCCCCGGCAAGAGGATAGTCCTTCCGCTTGTGAGCGGTGAGGACCTTCTCCTCAAGGAATATGCTCCCGGCTCGCTCGTCCGTGGTTTCGCGGGGATCGAGGAGCCCGCTGCATCCGCTCCGGACGTGGATCCGTCGGAGATCGGCCTTGCAGTCATCCCCGGCGTAGCCTTCGACTCCGCCTGCCGCCGTCTCGGCCGCGGCCGCGGCTTCTACGACCGCCTTCTCCCGAAGCTGGGCTGTCCGCTTGCAGGCGTTGCCTTCAGCTGGCAGATGGTCGAGGCCGTCCCTTCCGATCCCTGGGACGTTCCCCTCGACATTCTCGTCACCCCTGAGCGGATATTCAGGAAGCAGCAGTAACTGTTAGATTGTCAGGTTGTTCCTGCCGGCATTCAGCTGCTGGCTCTTGCCGTCGATCACGAGCTCTGCCGTGCATCCGACAGGAATGAACACGTTGAGAGTGATCTTGGAGTCGGAGCGCTTCCACGAAGACTCGATGCGTCCGCGGATGCTTTCGTAGCTTGCAGAGACGTCATCCAGGCCCTCAGGGAAATGAGGTGCGATGATGATGTGGCTGAATCCTGGAGCGCCGGCACGGATGCCTGCAAGGTCGCTGACGTACCATGCGGCGATGTCGCCGAGGAAAGCGTGGTCGAGGGAAGAATCCCTCCAGTCTGCCCTGAGAACCCAGGTTTCCGGAAGAGTGGTCAAGCCGTTCTTTACCCAGCCGCCCCAGCAAGGACTATCCTCCTTCGCAGCCATGTCGAATGCTGTCTGAAGATGGCCGTACTTGGTAAGCATGCGTGGCACTGTCTTGCTTCCCATCGAGCCGAACTCAAGGAATCCATTGTTGTCCTTTATGCTCTGTGCCAGATTGTCGGCGATGGCCTGCTCAGTGCCTTCCGGTGCCACACCTAGGTAGAGGGCAATGCCCTGAGCTGCTTGTGAGCCTTCGGCGTAGAGGTTTGTCTCTGGGTGGAACCATTTGGCATTGATTGCGTTGCGTACGATTTCCGCCTTTTCGGCATAAGGTGCCGGATCCTCTCCCATCATCGAAGCGAAGCGAGCCATCACGCACCAGTCCTTATAGTAGAAGCAAGGAGTGGTGAACTGCGTTGGAGTTGCGACGTTGAGGTAGACCCAATCCCCGATTCCATAGGTAGGCAGGCCATCTTCTTCCTCGCGCGTCTGGAGGAATTCAAGATAACGCTTCCAGACCGGCCAGAGAGCCTTGATGTGGGATGTCTCACCGGTGTAGTCGTAGGCGTATTCCGCGATGGCGAAGATCGATGCGTCCCAGACAGGTCCGATCCAGTCGGTGTAGCCCCAGCCCCAGTCCGGCATGATGCCTGACACTCGGCCATCCTCGCGGATGTTGTCCACAACGTCACCCATCCACTTGTTGAGGAAGTAAGGCGCAGCGTCGAAATTCAGCATGCCAAGCTCTGTGGTGAGGAAATTGTCGGCGGTCCAGCCGTTCTTCTCTCTCTGAGGACAGTCGGTGAAGATTGAGTACATGTTGTTCAGGTAGGTCCTGCGTGCCATTTCCCAGATGGTGTTGAGCATCGGGTTGGAGCAGGTGAACGATCCTACCGACTGCAGGTTGGTGTGCATCATGATTGCCGTGAGGCTGCTTTCGTCCAGCTTGATTGGACGGTCGCTGCGGACCTCTGCGTAGCGGAATCCATGGTAAGTGAAGCTAGGACGCCATACTTCATCCTGGTCGCCTCCCTTGAGCCAGTAGATGTCGGTCTGGAACTCGTAATCCGGCATCGGGTTGAAGTAGCATGCGATGTTGCAGTTCTCCATGGTGCCATCCTCGAGCTGGATTTCGGCATGGGACACTTCCAGGCGGGTGCCTTCCTCACCGCGGACATTGAGCTCACAGACACCGGCGAGGTTGATGCCGAAGTCAAAGACATAGAGTGTGTCGCCCCAGTTCCTGACAGCCACAGGCGCGATTCTCTGAACCGGCTCGATTGAAGGCATCTTCTGGGCGCTGAGCAAAGGGGACGGTGCATCCACGACCGTAGAGGCCTTCCATGCGCCGTCATCGAATCCCGGCTTGTCCCATCCTGGAATCTCCAGGCGTGCATCATAGGCATCTCCTGAGTAGATGTTGTTGTGGACCCATGGGCCGTCGGAGAAGGCTTTCCAGCTGCCGTCGGTGGCAATGATTTCCTTGCTTCCATCGGAATAGGCAAGATGCAGCTCGGCGACCATTCGGGCACGGCCTCGCCATGCGGCATTCTCAAAACCCCATGTGGCCACAGGCTTGATCTCGTTGTAGAATCCATTGCCGAGGACCGCTCCGATGCAGTTTGTGCCCGTGCCGATCAGGTCCGTCACATCGTAGGCGCAGTAGAGATTGCGCTTGTCATAGGCCGTGTAGCCAGGCTCGAGGCGTGCCTCGAAGGCTCTTTCACCATTGATCGTGACGTCAGCGTAGGCCGCTGCGGACATGTAGAGGCGAGCCTTTGCAAGACCGCTCCTCACATCGAATTCCTTCCTGAGCATCGGTGCGCTTTCTGCGTCCTTGTCCACTCCGTCCGAGATCCACGTGCCCTTCCAGTCATCATTGGAGAACATTGCTGTCTCGAAGTGTGCGACAGGAGAGGTGATTATCTTTGAACTATCCGCGTTCCAGGCAGTTACGCGCCACACATAAGAGGTAAGAGGGCTCAGTTCCTGAATATTCTCGATTCCAAGCTTGTCCTCGGAAAGGGCGATTTCCACCAGGCTGCCGGCTTCAACGAAGTCGGTGCCTGCCGCCTCTGTGTAAGTCCAGGAAAATGATGGTGAGCCGCAGTCTATGCAGATTGGGCTCTCCATGTGCTGGCATTTCATGTTCTCGATGGCATCGGGTGTGTTACATGCGCACACGGCCATCGCGAGCGCTGCCAATGAATTTGTCAAGTGTTTCATATCGTGAATTATTCAAAATCAATGAACCATACTGTATTGCCCTGAACTTTGCAGATCAGGGTCACTGTACCGTCTTTTTCAACCTTCAGCTTGCAATCCTCTGGGGACAGGGCGCTGCAGTCCCTGTACTTTGACATTCGTTTCTGGTATTCTCCCTTGGCGAAGGAGTTTGTCAGGAACCGGTTGATGCAGCATGCATCGTCAGGCGACCAAGAGAACATGTCGTCTGTAATGCCGAGTTCCTTGCGGTCTGCGACCCATTCATCGAACCAGTTGCAATCGTCATCCACCTTGCGGATCTGACATGAAACCTTGTCGTTGCTTGAGCCTGTCTTTAAAGACAGCCTGACGGTCGCTGTAGCATTGTAGGTGAGTGCATTCTTGAAATGGTAAAGCATGACGGTAGTCTTTCCGGTGGAAGGATCCACTCCTGCGAAAGCTTTGATCTCGGCTCCGTCGAATGGCTTGACGCCTTCGGTCAGAACTTCGACCCTGTTCATCCCTGCCATCCGGCTGATGTTCTCTGCCACATGATAGGAGACACTTGGGTTTCCTTCCAGGAGGTTCTCAGAGAGGTATTCCCAGCTTGAGATGTAGGATCCTCCGCAGTCGAGCATCTGCCCGTAGAGTCGGGCATCATAGGCTGCCATGTAGCGGTAGCCGACAGTCCTTGAGAAAAGATCAGTCCTCTCCTTTCCTGATCTGGAGCCGAGGATCCTGCCCTCGTCCACTCCATATTTCAAGCCTGTCAACCCGTATTTCCCGGCTGTGGACCTTAGATAGTCGATGCATTGTGGAAGTGTCTTTCCGGTCGTGAACTTACCTGGGGCGAAGTCGTAGAAGGATGTGGCGAGATATGAGATGTGTGATCCCTTCTCCCCAGTGCACCAGTTTGTGCCTTCCCCGCAGTGCTGGATGAACAGAGCTTCATCCCAGAGTCCTTCAGTTACTGTCATTGAATGGGCTCCGATGTAGGCGTCAGGACCGAGTACGTCGCAGACAGCCTGGACTGTCCAGTCATAGATCTTGCAGAACTCAGTAGCCGCACTTTCATTTGTTCCGTCGAGTCCCTGGAACCACTCCTTGTTCTCATATTCAGTGAACACGCCGAAATGCCAGGTCTTCACTTCCTCGAGTCCGAACTCTGCCACGAGTGCATCCATGAGATCCTTGATGTAAACGTAGTATTTGCTGTAGTCCTCTGGAGAATAGACATTGACGCCGAATGTGTCTGTCTTGAATTCCTTTGTGAACTTTGCCGGGATGTTGCCAAGCTTGATGTGTGGCTTTGCTCCGAGCGAGAGTATCCCATGACAGTTGGCGAACAGCGTGCTGTAGTCATAGTCATCCAGGATAGACTTGTCTGACGGATCCTTGAAGAGGTCGCGTGAATTCTCTCCTCCGGTGGCTGTCATCAGCTGTACGTACTCTACGAAGTCAAAGACATTATAGCTGCTCTTCACGGTCGGATTGACGAATCTCCCATCCATAGACCAGACATTGATGTTGGACACAAGATTAGGAATCACATTCCCTTTAGTTGAAGGATCTATGGTGACCGTATAGTTGCATGAGACATTCTTGGAACTGCTGTCAGGACTGTTCCTGTCGCAGGAGATGCATCCTATGAGAGACGATAGCGCTATGGCAATTTCCAGGTACATGGTATTAATTACAGAAATCAAGTTCTCTGCAGAGGTAATCCATGGTGAAGAGCACCACGCCGGCTGTCCAACCCATGAAGTCTCCAGGGGTTGCATATTCAGCGGCAGCATCGTTCCTGCCTGAGGTGGCGTTGTACTTCTCCCAGAGGACACCTGTCTCCTTGAACTGCCTGACGTTGCTGTCCAGGTACTTCCTTGCGAGGCGGCGCGCATCTTCGCGGAATCCGTAGCGGTCCATTCCGCTGATGGCCATGTAGTTGATTGCTGCCCATGCGTTAGGGAACGCCCACTGGTAGGTCAGTTCTGAAGGAATATCCTCGCATGCGGCCACTCCGTGCTCCTTCTCGAGACGAGGGAGCGCTGCGACCATCGCCTTTGCCTGCTTCTTGGTCATGATCCCTGCGTGCATGAGGTTGAAGACACCTCCTGAAAGCACCGTGCTCCAGCAGTCGTTGACAAAGTCATAGTCGTAGAAAAGTCCGTCCTTAGGATTGTAGCAGTACTTCTGGATCAATGACTTCCTGTTGTCGGCAAGACCGTTCCACTCTGCTGCGCGACCGTTTCCGAGCTCCTTTGAGAACCAGGCCATGTTGCGCTCGAAGATGTACAGGAGAGCGTTGAGGTCGACTGGGTTGAAGTCCATGCAGCGCTGGCTGTAGCGAGGGTTGAAATCCCATCCCGACTCAGCTTCGGCGAGCCAGTGGGCACTTGCCTTGAGTGTGTCGGCCATCGAGGTCACGCTCTCCGAGCGATCCGTGCGGAGTCTTCCGGAGATTGCCCCGTAGAAGCCGACAAGCTCTTTGTCCGTGGCACAGTGGCCGTAGCGGTTGAGGCCGTTCGGAGCGATGCGCTCAGTCATCCAGAACCTGTGCTCCTTCTCGAGTGTAGCATACGCCTTTGCCAGCCATTCCTTGTCGCCTGTCTTCTCGTAGACACTCCTGGCCATCATGCATGAGTATGGCGGCTGCGAGCGGTTTAGGAGTGCCTTGTGCGTGCCGTTCGGCATGTAGCCGAAGTGCTCGACCATGTAGAGGATGTTGTCGACGTTGTTCCTTGCCTGCTCGACATCACCCAGAAGCAGGAGGCCCTCATTGGTGTAGTAGGTGTCCCAGTAGTACATCTCCTGGAACATTCCCCTGATAGTCGGGACGCTGTAAGGCAGCGGAAGTGCGATGACATCCTGGTCATCCACATGCATCTCCCTGACTGTCTGTGGCATTCCCTGGGCGATGTGTCCGCGCAGTTCCTGCTCGTCCTGTGAAAGTGTGTCGTGTGCGGTGGTGCAGCAGCATAATGCTGCCATCATTGCGATTCCGAAAATAATCCTTTTCATTATGTACTTGTTTTTCTGTTTCCGTTCCATCAGAGACCTCTAAGCTGCCTGACTGTCTCTGAATATGCATCCGTGCGGGCCTTGTCAAGCTCCGCAAGCCTTTTCCATTCCTCTGAGCCATAGACACCTGCCTCGGTCCAGTCGAACTGCTTGAAGCCGATCTTCTCCAGAGCGTCAGAGTTTGTCATCCTGTAGTCACCTTCTGCAAGGTTCATGAATCCAGGATCTGCGATGAACGATCCCTCATCCTTGCCGGTGATCTTCTTCCATTCCTCGATCCCGAATCCGTTGAAATCCACTTCTCCGCCGAATCTCCAGTAGAGATTGTCGCGTACTTCGGAATTGACGACAGGCCAGCTGTGGCTGTACATCTCCCCTTCGGAGTAGGCAATGATGTTGCCCACGAACCTGAAGCTTGTGTGCTCCTCGATCCTTGTCGCAGCCAGCTGCTCGTTGAACTGGTTGACAAACAGGTTGTTCCGTACGATGTTCTCCTTGCCGTAGTGGAGGTGGAAGCCGGCACTCTTGCAGTCGTGGACCAGATTGCATTCCCAGACAATCCCGGTCGATCCTTCGTCAGGGTAAAGGCCCCAGCCACCGTAGCCAAGGGAGTAGATGTGGTGGATGACGTTGTGGGTGACCGTCGTGCCTTCTGATGGCCCGAGGGTGTAGATGCCTCCCATGTCCGAGAGGAGTCCCCATCCCAGATGGTGGATGTGATTGTAGCTTATGTCGTTGCGCTTGCTTGGACTGTGGGCGTAGCCCCAGTTCCAGCCGACAGAGATTCCTGTGTAGCAGAAGTCGGAGATTTCATTGTGGGTGACTGCGCAGTCGCTTGCATTGAACAGAAGCACTCCGGCTCCCGGGGCAAGAACCCTGCTGCCTCCCTGGATGATGCAATTGTCGACAGTGATGTTTCTTGTGAGCATAAGTTCCTCATCTTCAGGCTTCTTCATGCTTCCGATCTTCACTCCTCCGATGCCGAGGTCATGGATCCGGCAGTGGGTCACGCTGCAGTCACGGCATCCTTCCTCCAGCCAGATTCCGTTGTTGCCGGTGTGCACGATCTCGCAATCTTCCATGGTGAATCCGTCGGCGAATCTGACCTCGACAGCAGCATTGGAGTCTCCTCCGGACTGCTGAGGGTCCCTGCCTTCTGGACCAACCAGGAGCGATGTGTGCTGGAAAGAGATGCCTTCGATGCTGACGTCTTTGACATGTCTGTCACTGCTTCCTTTGACGGACAGAAGTTTTTCAACCACTGGGATGATGGCCTTGGTGGATTCGACTTTCTCTCCCTTTTCAGGAATATAATAAAGGATGTGCGTGGCTCTGTCATAGAACCATTCCCCGCCATGGTCGAGGAAAGCGATGTCATTCTCGAGGATGAACTGTGAACTTTCGTCCACATGGTTCCATGGCTTCTGAGGCTTTCCCTTGAAGAACAGCCTGCTCCCGTCGACGGAGATGGAATCGACCGTCCTTATCGTCTCGTCCCACTTGTGCAGGAGGCAGACTCTCATCTGCGCCGGAGTCCTGCTTATCCCTTCCAGCACCGTGCTGACCACTGGATCGAGCTGCATCTCGCCGTAGCCGATTCCGTCTTCAATCCTCTCCGTGGTCGGAAGCGTGAGATAGCAGTTGCTTGTCGCCAGACCGTCCTTCTCGTTCGGCCTGTCCTTGTCACCTTCCTTTCTCATTACCTGATTTCCATCCTCATTTGGGGTACGGGCCAGAACAGCGCTTTTCCCATTTACATAAAGCTGCTGGAATTCAAAACATTCCGGGAATAATTCCGAGAGGTCTGCAGTCCAGATCTCATGACCATCACGGCTCTCCGCCACACTGAAGGCAGGGAGCTCGATGCCTCCGGAGATGATGGTCCTACCTGTACCTCTTCCGATGATCTTGATTCCGGAATCTTTTGTCCCAAGGGCGATTGCATTGGTCAGGTTCCATGTTCCCCTGCCGAGCATGATCGTCTTTCCTGTCTCTGATGAGCGTGCTCTCATGATTGCCTCGTCGAGGGTCTTTACAGGGCGGCACCAGCTTCCGGATGCCATGTCGTTGCCGTCAGGGCTGACATGGATCTTGTCACTGCTGCATGAGACAAGTGCGGAAAGCAGGATTGCCAGGCCTGAGAGGGATGTGATTGTTTTCATGTGGTCTGAATTTTCACAAAAGTAACAAAAAACCGCTATCTTTATGGCTGCCAAGAAACACAATTGACAACAAGTTCAAGTAACAGGACCATGGGACAGATCGAACAGATGCTTGAGTTCAACAAGGAATTCGTCAGGAACAAGGAATATCTCCATCATCAGACCAGCAAGTACCCTGACAAGAAGATTGCAATCGTGACCTGCATGGACACGCGCCTGCTGACATTGCTTCCGGCTGCACTGGGCATCAAAAACGGAGATGTCAAGATGATCAAGAATGCCGGGGCGGTGATCACGAATCCTTTCGACAGCACGGTGAGGAGCCTTCTGGTTGCAGTCTACGAACTTGGAGTCAATGAGGTGATGGTCATCGGCCACACCGGCTGCGGTGTCCAGGGAATGGATGCGGAGGAGATGCTGCACCTGATGCGTGAGAGGGGTGTGGACGATGAGCACATCAGCCTTATGCGCCACTGTGGAATCGACCTTGACACCTGGCTCCATGGATTCGACGACACCGAATCGGCGATGCTGGAGACGGTCGACCTGATCCGCAACCATCCTCTCATGCCGAAGGACGTCAATGTGGCCGGCTACATCATGGACTCAGTCACCGGCGAACTCAACTCCATCCACTCAGCGGAGTGAAATGCGTCATTGCCTGGCTTCAGGCTAGTATCAGTACTTTTTTTAGTATCATTGCTTGCCTGACTTTCTAAAATGATAATTGGCGGTCAGCATGAAGCGCCTGCCATAGGTAGGAGACCAGATTTGAGTCATAGCCTCTGGTGTCAGGGTCATTGTGTAGACCGAACCGGCATTGAGCAGGTCAAAGCCCTCGGCCTTGACTTCCAATGTCTTCTTAAAGAATGAACATCCCAAGGATGCGTTCAAGATATGTCGTGTCAGATTCCTTCCCCATCCAGAGAGGTAGTCTATCTGTGACAGAGCATACGATATGTTTCCAATGAAGATTCCATAGCGAGCGTTCACAGAAGACTTCAATGAATAATGCATGCTTTCAGATAGTATTGAGGCATTGCCTCCCGTGTTTTTCTGGGACAGGATATCAGGAGATAGAGTCGCTTTCCAATGCTTGTCAGGGGTCCACTGCATTGAAAGTGATGAAGACATCAGGGTGCTGTTCTACTTTACATATTCCTCCCCGGAATACATATGACTGTAATTATTTCCACCGTTGAATGTAGCACTGACTCTGAGTTTTCTTTTTGCCATGAACCTGGAGAGGCGTAGTGTAACCGATGTGCTGGAT